>CAYWLT010000109.1:0-9483 GCA_964459295.1 uncultured Thermodesulfobacteriota bacterium | reverse complement strand
AAACTTGATTTCGCCATCCGCTGTGATGATTTTCAGGTTACCTTCTACGAAGGCGGGACAAGGCCCAAGGAGTACACCAGCGATCTCACCATCATTGAGGGGGGTAAAGAGGTGGTGAAAAAGCGAATCAAGGTGAACGACCCGATGCAGTACAAGGGGGTATGGATTTATCAGTCCAGCTACGGCACCACCTCCGGCGGGGGATCGCTGACCCTGGGCGTAAATATGCGCGCCGCGGCAAGCCAGACCAAACAATACCAGGCCGCGGTCGGCGATCGGTTCGCCCTTGATGAAACCGGCTACGAAGTCGAGGTAAAACGGTTCGTTCCCGACTTTTCTCTGGGGCAGAACAACCAGGTAGTCAGCCGCTCGCAGGAACTGAAAAATCCCGCCGCGCAGATCGCCCTCTTCAAGGACGGCTCCCTGCTTGAGGAACAGTGGATTTTTAAAAACTTCCCCGACTTTCACGGCACCGGCACAGGTCCCTATCGCTTTTCCCTGCTCAATGTTTCGCTCAAGGAATATACCGGCCTGCAGCTCACCCGGGACCCGGGGGTGTGGGTAGTTTGGCTGGGCTGCGCGCTGCTCTGCCTGGGTTGCTACATGATTTGTTTTTTAAGCCATCAAAGGCTGTGGATACGCGTTGAGCCGGCACAGGGCGCGGTTACGCTGACCATGGCCGGCACCAGCAGCAAGAATATGCCGGCGTTTTCCCAAACCTTCGACCGGCTGCAGAAGCAGTTGAAGGAATCGGACAAGACAGGCGTCAACCCTTAATGGAGAGAGGCATCATGAACAGTTCCTTTTTTCTCGGCGTCACCACCTTGATCTACCTTTTTACCATGGTGCTCTATTTCTACCACCTCTTTTTCAAGCATCCCGGGCTGGCCATGGCCGTCAAAATCATTACCCTCATCGGCCTTCTCGCCCACACCGCCGGACTGGGGCTGCGCTGGCACGAATCCTACCAGGCCGGATACGGGCACATACCGCTGGCCAATCTCTACGAAACCCTCTCGTCGATGGCCTGGTGCATGGTGCTGGTCCTTTTGATCATGCAGCAGCGGTTTAACACCGTCACCCTGGGCGCCTTCGTGTTTCCCATAGCCTCAATCGCAATGGCCTATGCATCGCTCTCCCCCAATGTGCGGGATGAAATCGAACCGCTGATTCCCGCGCTGCAAAGCAACTGGCTCACCTATCATGTGCTGACCTGCTTCCTGTCCTACGCGGCGTTCGCCGTTTCTTTCGGCGCGAGCATCGCCTTTCTGCTTAAAAAAAGAAAGGGCGAGATCCGGGAAGAAGAAACCGGGGAGACAGGAATTCTCCCCGCCGCCACCCTGCTCGATGAGGTCATCTACAAGGCCAACGCGGTGGGGTTCCTGCTGCTGGGCATCGGCATCATAACCGGGGCGGTCTGGGCAAACTACGCCTGGGGAAGCTATTGGAGCTGGGACCCGAAGGAGACCTGGTCGCTGATCACCTGGTTCATTTATGCGATCTTTCTCCATGCCCGGCTGACCCGGGGATGGAGGGGAACCCGGACCGCGGTCCTTTCCATCATCGGCTTCTGCGGCGTCATTTTTACCTTCCTGGGGGTGAATTACGTGCTTTCCGGGCTGCACAGCTATACCTGAACCTCAAAGCACCTCCGGGCGACAGGTTTTTTCCATGAAAATCGCCTTTATTTCCGATCTCCACGTGGACAGCTCCCCCCAGTGCTTTTCGCTGCTGGACGGCCTGGTCCATGAACTCACCGCCCTGCAGCCGGATGTTTTTATCATCGCCGGTGATATCGCGGCCAACCCCTCGTTGTTTGAAAGATCGCTGCAGCAATTCGCGGGCGTTCCCTGTCACAAGCTGCTGGTCGCCGGCAATCACGATATCTGGGTTGATCCATCCGCCGGCTTGCAACGGGGCCTGCACAGCGGGGTGAAATATGAAGAGATCATTCCCGCCATCTGCGAACGGAACGGCTTTGCCTGCCTCGGCGCCGCGCCCCGGGTAATCGATGGCATAGGATTCGCGGGTACCATCGGCTGGTACGACTACAGTTTAAGGAACACGGCGTATGACGCCACCTTTTCCCTCGAGACCTATCGCGCCAAACATTACGGCGAGCGCTTTACCTGGAACGATCTAAAATTCGCCCGCTGGATGGATGCCGGGGGCAAGCGGCCGAAGGCCGATGAGGAAGTGGCCGGGGAAATGGAGGCATCGCTCGGGAAACAGCTCGAAGCTCTCAACCGGCAGGGCATAAGCAAAACGGTGGTGGTAACCCACCATGTTCCCTTCCGTGAGCTGATTCTCTATCCGAACCTGCTGCCCTTCGACTTTTTCAGCGCCTACATGGGAAGCGAGGGCCTCGGCGCGGTCATCGCCTCCCACCCGAGCGTCTGCCAGGTCATCTGCGGGCACAGCCATATTAAGAGCGCCGTGGCCATGGGCCGCTTCACGGCGATGAAAAGCCCCCTGGGATACTACCGCGAATGGCGCGCGACGAACCGGGAACAGTTGCTTCAGGAACGGCTCGCCCGGCTGGAGATACCGTCTCGCTGAAAAGCCGAAGCGGGCGAAAAACCTTTAACCGGAGAGGCGTATGGTGGATAAACAGTTTGAAGACATGATGCGGAAAAAAGTTGAGATCGACCGCCTGGTCACGGAGAGGGATGCCATCGCATTCTGGCACGGGAAACTGATGAACATCCAGAACGAGCAGACCCTGGCCGCCCTGCAGACCAAGCTCAAGGATATCATCCGCACCATGGAAACCCGGATGGGCTTTCTTGAGCGGGAACGAAAAAAGATGTAAGCGCCTATGATAAAAAATAAGCGGCATACAAGAAAGGGGAGGTGAGGGCTATTGAAACTTCCCGCATCTCCCCCTGAGCCACGAATCGGATGGTTGATTATCAACCGCCTGCTAGAGAATTTGAAATATACATCCGACCAGCTGCAAAACGTTGCCAATGATTCCACCGATGTCCAACTGTATGATGGCCCTGGCCAGATCAACAATATTGTTCACCAGGCAGTTTACAAAATCACCGATATCCGCCGGCAGCACCGACGGATCGCCTGCGAGAACAAGCAATTCTCCGCCTGAGGTTGCCTCCACCATCAGATCTTCCCCGTTGATGGCCAGGAGGAAGGGCACATCCAGCCTGATCCCTCCATCCGGAAAACCGATGAGGACATCGTTGCCCCGCAGATTGGGAATGGAAAGCGCCCGGCGGATATCATCGCCGCGGGACAATGCCACTGAATCGGTCTCCACCCCGGCCGCGGACAGAAATACCCGCGTCATCCCGGGTTGCATCGCATATCGTCCGGGTGCTGCACCCGCCGGCAGTGCGATACACACAAGCAATACCACACAAAAAGCCCCCGCCACCATCGACTGCATTTTGTTTGACACCTTCATCACACACCTCCTCAGGTTGAGTTAACCCCCGCTCGGCCATAACTCGCAGTTGCCGGGCATTCACGTTCACGTAGCGGATTATATCCAGGTGTCGCCGGCCCTGTCAAGGAATAAACCCTTCCGCTGCTTGCGGATATTTCCCTTGACAAGGCGCGGAGACATACGCTAGAGAGAAATAAGCAAAAGCACCCATAGTTGCACAACCTAACCGCTCACCAGGGGGTGGACCCATGACCGGCGCAACAAGCGGCATCTGGAAATACTGCTACTGGCTCAATCAGGCACTGTTCGCACAGCTTCAGAAAGAACTGGCGCAGCAAAACATTTCCATGGTGCGGGCGCAGCGCAACCCCTGCGAGGCGCTGGGGGGTGAGGCGGGATACGCCGAGCCGGCCACCTGGAACGTCATTTGCAAATACGATGCGGCGCCGTGGTACCACGCGTCACGCCATGCGGGGGAGATGCTGGTGGTCACCTCTTTTCCCCTCGGTCGGCCGTATGCGCCTTTCCTGGAAACCACCATTGATAAGGCGGACTTCGAGCCGATCGACTTTCCCCCCGAGGGAGAGCTGTTTGAAATGGCTGACAGTCCAAACTTCCGCGCCCGCATTCCTGAAGGATGGGGCGCTTTTCCGCGGGAGATGGGCGAGGCCATCATAAAAGGCTTAAACAGCCTGTCGGAGAAAAAGCTCTCTTCGTTTCAAGACCTCCTCACCCACTGGGACGCGGTGCACGCCAATTTCGCGGAACCCCGCTACCGGGCGGGAGAAAAATTCATGAACGCGCCCTACTCGGTGGCCGACAGCACCCATGTCGGCACCTGCTGCGTCGAGCTCTTCAACCTCCTCGGCACCAATGAGGATGCACTGCTGGTACGGCCGTGCATCGGCAGCGTCATCGTCAAGGTGCTCGAAAAGAACCGCTACTACCTCGTCCGCCTGGCGCAATCCAAGGCCGATACGGACAAAGCGGTCTAGCATATCATCCGGGGAACTACGGCGCGGACAATCATTTTTACTGCTCGAAAAGTAACGAATCATCGCTTTCCCCCTCATCTCATCTTACTATAATCCGCGGCCAAATTAATAAAAGTTTTTCAGCCGACCTTCACCTGGAGAAAGGAGCCGTACGATGTCAAATCCTGACGGAAATATTGTATCCCGCATAACAAACCGCATCGGCCGCACCCTTCTGGTCGCCCTGCTCGGCCAGGTCTTTTTCATGGTCTCGGTAATCACCATGATCCCGCTGCGCATGGCCAAGGAGCCGGTGGTTAATTACAACCTCTTCTATATGCCGATTTTGGCGCTGTTCTTCTTTGCCCTCTTCTACCGCGCCTGCGTTGAGGAAGACGAGGCGCGGGGGGTTCTCTACGGATATTTCAGCGCCCTGGTCTCCTGGCCGCTCATCGGCGAAGTGGCGAGCATGCCGCTGGACGCGGGCATGGTCAAGCAGTTCAGCTCCCTTAACATCAAGCTGCTCGGCGGTTATTTTTATGTTGCCGTCGGCTGGATCCTGCTCAAGATCATGTGGAGGACAAAGGCGGTAAAGACCTCCGTGTGCACCTTTTTCCTGGTGTTTCTGAGTATATGGAGCTTTGAGCTTTACATGGATAATTATTCATCCAGGGTGCCCATAGAAATGATGCCGGTGATTGCGCGATGGGTTGCCGTCGTGTTCGGCCTCGTCTCAATCATGATCCTGGTCCTGGCATGGAGAGCCGCCACCACCGCCAGAAAAAACCTCCTGGGGTGCCTTTTATACATCACCATGTCCATGGTAATCATGGGATCAAGCCAGTGGAAGACCCCCTCAAAATTTTACGTAAAGTATGAAGGGACGCACCTTGACCATGAAATAGAGGAACTGCGGAAAGAAAAGGAGCACCTGAGCTTTCTCAGGGAATACATGTTGAAAGAAGGGTTGGCAACCGAGGCGGATTTCGCGGCCGGGAAGCAGACGGAAAGCAAGGCGGCAATCGCACCGGAGGCGGCTCAAGCAACCGGACCCGAATCGGCTCAGGCAACCGGACCCGAGTCAGCTCAAGAATAAGCACACCGGATGGTAAGGAGGAAAGTGGATGGATACCGACTACAGAACACCGCTTGCTAAATGGGCGAGAGTGCTGGAAATCTTCATCCCCGGCTACATGTTCGGCAAATCATGGGGAATAGCGAAGGATATCACGGTTGATCTGTACCGCGCAACTTTTCCCCCGTTCCTGATTAACGGGGCGGAATATCTTAAACACATTCTTCATACCAGCAATCAAAACCTCCAGCTCCTGGTAGCTACCTCCGCCGGCGCGGTCATCGGGTTCCTGGCAATCGCGGCGCTGGGGTTGCTCATGTATCTGGTGCTGCGGGACCGGAGGTACGTTGACGCGCTTCGATTCACCTCGGTGACCCTCATCCCGATTGCGGTCATGAACGGCACCCTCTCCCATCTTTCAAACACGCTGCTCGAGAGCCTGGGCGGGGGTGAAAATATTGAAACGCTCACCCAGAGCGCGCTCCAGGGGCCCCGCGGCCAGATAATGATGTTCTGCGCCTTTTATATCACCTCCCTCTGGATGATGGGGAGAAGGACGGGGGTGAGCCGGAACCGCCGTTTCGGGGTCCTGGCGGTCGGCATCGGATTCATGGCGCTTTACTTTGCGGCGGGCTTGATGATCACCGCCGGCGAGTGGCAAGTGCTCCTGCCCAAACTGCAAGCGGCTCTGGCAACCGCCCACCATTAAGGAGAGACGGAAATGAACATCACCCGGGAACGTTTCATCGCAATTAATAAGTACGTGCTTATCGTCGCGTGTCTTATATACGTCATCGGCGTGTTCAGCCCGGCAAAATACCTGCAGGGAGGCCTCATTTTCGTCCTTGGCGTTAGCCTGTTCTGCCTGCTGCATATCCCTTACTTCTGCTGCCGCCTGAAACAGGCCGCTCACCTCTGGCTTTTCCCGCTGATCATGACCATCGTGTGGTACCGGCTGCCCTTGGCCAAAAACCCTGAAAGCGGCGGCGCCCTGTACGGCATAACCCTGCTGCTCGGCATCATGCCTTTTGTCGCCTTCATGTTCGGCCGCAGCGAAGAGAAGCCGGCCAAAAAAGAGCGCCTGCCCATTGTCAGTTTCCGCACCGTGGTGCAGACCGTGCTCTTCATGACCTGGGCCTCGGTCACCGCCTTCGCCTTCATCAAGGGAACCCGGCCCGACCTGTTCTTCTGGGCAATGTTTCATGTGGGTACGGTTGCGCTGCTGCCTTTTCTCTTCGGCAGGGTGATCTGCGGCTGGATCTGTCCCAATGCCACCATGCAGGACGCGCTCTACAAGAACATGGACTTTAATAGGCCCATTGCAAATCTTCCCCGCGCCATCGAGGAGCAAAGCCGCAGCTGCGCCATGAACATCAGCGGTCCCATCGACAACACCGCCCCCCTCCTTCCCTTCACCCTTCTGATGTGCTGGTTTCCCATGTTCTTCGCGGAAACGGTGTTTGACCTCACCGCGGTCATCTGGTATCCCATTGCCTTCATGTACGGGCTGATCCTCCTTTCCCCGCTCTTTAAGTGGAGAAAGCTCTGCGCCAACTTTTGCTGGCTCTCATCCTACCGGGCGCTGGCCGGGCATGGAAGCCTCTGGCGCATCCGCTACAACAAGTCCCTGTGCAAGCAGTGCAAGATATGCAAGGCCGAGGAGGTGTGCCCCTTTTTCATCGACATCCGCAACCAGGACAATGAAATGCCCGCAAGCTGCTGCCTCTGCTTCAGCTGCATGGAGGCCTGCCCCTTTGACGGCGTGATCAGCTTCAGGAGGGCGCCGGAGGAAAAGGCGCGGGTAAAAGCGGTTGGCAGGGCTGCATGAGCATTAGGAAAGACCACCCGCGACTATCATGATTTGCAAAAATCCCCCGACAGGGTCGGGGGATTTTTTTTTGCATTTTCTCCAGCCGGCTGACAAGCTTGCCAAATAGCATGTGGCACTAGAGGATGGGCTACGATGCTTTAACCGCGCCCCCACAAGACCAAGCCCAGCGCCGCGCCCGCCACCATCAGAATGGCCGGATGGACATTGAAAAAGCCCATGACGCAGAGCGAGACCGCGGCAATCGCCGCGGTCGGCCAGGAAACAACGCTGGAAGGCCAGATCTCATAGGTCACCAGCACGAGCAGCGCAAAAACCACCGGCCGCACCCCCTTCAGCAGTCCCTCTACCGCCGGAAGATCCTTGTAGCGCAAGTACAGGGAGGTGAGGGCAAGCATCAGCAGCAGCGATGGCAGGAGCAATCCCAGCAGGCTGACCAGCGCGCCGCTTAAACCCGCTGTTTTATAGCCCACCATGAATGTCATCTTGACCGCAATGGGGCCGGGCAGGGTGTTGGCCATGGCCAGGGTGTCGGTAAATTCTTTCATGCTGATCCAGTTATAATTTTCTACCGCCTCCACCTGGATGAAGGGGATGATGGATTGTCCGCCTCCGTATCCCAGAATACCCACCTTGATAAAGGCATAAAATAAGAGCAAGAAATTGTTCATCGCTGCTGCCCTCATGCTGAAAGAGTGATCTCATATTTACCGGACCGGGTTACCATTTTGAGATCGCGGCTTTTATCAACTGTAGGGAAGACCGGCCGATCGCCCTACGCAACCGACTCGATTTTCGATTCACGGTTCCTGCCGAACAGCCGTCCGATCGGATGTGTTACATAAATCACCTGCCAAAGCGATGTCAAGCAGGTTTTCTTAGGCAGGGGGGACGCCCTTAAAATTCTAAGTTTCCGATCATCAACAATGAATTTTACAATTTTAAGGGCGTCCCCCCATTATATGGAGACTCAAGCAGCTTATGTTTCTCCCCTGATTCCATCCAATATTTGTCTTCTCCTCTCTTATAATAGGTTCTTCTTCACGCTCACAAAATCACCGTGTGCTGCGCATTATACCCAACTTCCCCGCGAGGTCAATCTTTGGTAAGCCAGTTATGCACCTGTTCACTTACAACCCTCTTTTTTCTCTTCGTGTACTTCGTGTTCCTTCCTTCGTGGTTGCGCGCCCTAGAGCATGGCCTTGAAAAACTTGGCAAAGGTTTCCTGGCCATAGGCCTTGATGATGACTTTGCCCATCCGGTCGGTCTGCTGCATGCCGGCATATTGGGCCTTTATTCGTTTGAGCTGCTCCTGCTTAAACTCCTCATCCCGCTTCTCGGCCTCCCGGCAAATGGCAAACCAGCACTTGATGAATTCAGCGCATAGTTCATACACGGTGGAAACGCACTCGACGCGGGTGCGCACCATGACAAACACCGGCGAAATATAGGTCCTCACCCAGGTCGTAAAATCGTCCAGGTTGACCCGCGTGAAATCCTTATGGGTCCAGAATTTTTTAGAGACGGCGCTGAACGGCTCGAGGTATTTCATTGTAAACTGATAATCCATGACCAGGTCGAAGCCGAAGGTGAAATCGGTATCGAAGTGGTAGGTTCCATCCTTCATGACAATGGAGTTGATGCCCCAGATGGGCATCTTATAGGTAAGATCCGGCAGGATCTGAAACACTTCCGAACCGACCGAAAGTTTATTGTCATGATGGGGCACCGGGATGCCGCTACCGAACCTCAGGTCAACCAGCGTCACCTTGTCAATCCGGTCGCCCCGGTACACCTGAATGCCGCCGCCGTCTTCGCCGCTGAGCAGCTTTATCTGCTCCAGATCGTCAAGCCCGCGAACCTTTTCCAGCCTTACCTCCCGGGCCAGTGTTTCAAGGCAGAATTTGGTCAATCCCCTTCCCTCCATACCTTCCTCCTTGATGGTGTTTATTTCGAGAGAGTTTTATGTTCGCCGGTTCATCCGTTTGTCCGTTAAGCCGGTTAATTGGAGGGCGAACCGGCTGCCGGAACGCGGGGTCAGGTCTCAATATTAAACATTTCCTCTAAAACGATACCCTTCATTGTTGAATATTGAGACCTGACCCCGTTTTATATATCTTTTTTATTTGATACTTACCACCTAAAAATATAGGGTTCCTCTAAAAATTGAACAAAAGTCCTATGCAGCATGGCAGGTGAT
>CAYWLT010000108.1:0-9669 GCA_964459295.1 uncultured Thermodesulfobacteriota bacterium | reverse complement strand
CTTGATGCATGGGGCCCGCTCTATAATGCAGCGCTCGCGTTCAGAGACCTGGCGCCCTGGCGTTTTCTCTATGACGATCAACTGTTCGGGGTGAAGGATCCCGCGACCGGGCAAATCGGATACTGCTGTGTGCTCGGGACGCTGGGTGAAATTCTGGCTTTGTGCGTATACCGGGGAAGTGAAGGACTGGAATTGTACCGCCGGCTTCAATCCGGCAGTCTCGGGCCTGGTGACGACGAGACAATCGCCGGACAGAACGCCATCCTTGCAGAATTTGCCGACCGTCCCGATCTGGAGAAAGAGGATCTATCGATTATAAAATCGCTTAATCTCAGCATACGTGGACGAAAACAATATCCGCGGTTCAGAAGCTACCTGCCCGGCTACAGCCAGTGGTTTTTAAATGAAGCAGAAGTCCGCTTTCTCACGCTCGCTCTTAAGGCAGCCGGTCAATTTGCCGGTGATTATATTGACAATCAAAGCATTTTGCAAAGTGATGATAATGAGCACTATCTTACCTATATGCCGCATCGAGGTTTAGATGGTACGGATTCCTGGCAAAGAGAGTGGTTAAAACCGGCGCATGTACACAGCCCCGCAGCCGCCCGGTTTCCATGTAACGAGATCCGCATGCACAAAATAAAACAAATGAAGCTCGATCCGGATACTGCATGGGAAGCGGATGGCTTTCTCATGCCCGGCGTACTGCAGGATCGGGAGCGCCCATACTTTGCCCGAATTCTCGCGGTTGCCCATCATGATTCGGGGTTTATGCTCTCCACCAGCCTGGCACCGTATACAGATGATCTCTACCCGCCATTAACAGAAGCGATTTTATCAGCCATCGAAACGCACAAGCTCCTACCCTCTGAAATCAAGCTTGCCGGCAAGCACGCACGCGAAGCAGTAGAACCAATTGCAAAATCGCTGGGTTTTAAAATAACCCTCTCCAAAAACTTGAAGTCAATAAAGCGTTTTAAAACCGGGATTAATCGAAAATCAGCCAAGGGATTTCTTGACCTGCCCTAACATCAGAGACAGATCCTTCCCATTTACACGCAAATCCATCTCCGGAATTCCTTGTAATATCATTCGTGATATGATAGTAAAAAGGGGAACTTTCCCATTGCAGCTATGGTAGGCGTAAAATAATAGGATATAAACAAATCATTTACATGCAGTTAATACATCAATAAATCAAATATTTAAAACAGAGGAGATAAAGCGTAATGTTAGGTAATGCCTTCGGCAGATTGTTCAGGATCACCACCGTGGGAGAAAGCTACGGCATCGGCGCGGGAAGCGGACTGGCGGTCATCGTTGACGGTGTGCCGCCCGGATTGAAGCTGTCGGACCGGATCATCCAGGAGGAGATGGACAAGCGCAGGCCGGGGATCGGACCGCTCAACTCTCCCCGCCAGGAAACCGACCAGTGCCACATTTTTGCCGGACTGGGCCAGGAGGGATTGACCACCGGCGCGCCGGTGGGCATCATCATCTACAACGTCGATACCCAGCAGATTCATATCGACCAATACCGGGAATACAAGGACCTCTGCCGCCCCGGTCACGCCACCTACTGCTTTTTCAGAAAATACGGCGAATATCAGGACTGGTGCGGGGCCGGCCGCTCCTCGGGAAGGGAAACCGTGGGCCGGGTGGCGGGCGGGGCGGTTGCCAAGGTAATCCTTGCCCGGGAAGGAATCGACCTCATTGCCTATACCTCGGAATGCATGGGAATCAAGGCCAAAGAGATGACCTTCGCGGAAGCGAAGAACAATTATCGGAAGAACGAGATTAATTGTCCGGACCTGGAAACGGCGGACAAAATGACGCAGCGGGTCCTCCAGATCAAGGACGAGGGCGACACCGCCGGGGGCATCATTACCCTGCGGATCAAGGGTGTCCCCGCCGGACTGGGAGAACCGGTTTTTGACAAGCTGAGCGCCCTGCTCGGCCACGCGCTCTTTTCCATCGGCGCGGTCAAGGGCGTGGAATTCGGAGCGGGCTTCCGGGTGGGACAGATGAAGGGCTCGGAGAACAATGACCAGTTTACCAAGGTGGGCGGCAAAATCACCTTCAAGACCAATAACGCCGGGGGCCTGCTTGGCGGCATCAGCACCGGCGAGGAGATTATCGCCCGCATCGCGGTGAAGCCCACCCCGACCATCAGTCTCAAACAGGACAGCGTCAACATGCAGAAGATGGAGATAGCGGAACTGAGCCCGATCACCCGGCGCGATCCGACCCTGGTGGGGCGGCACTACGCGGTGATCGAGGCCATGGCCGCCATCACCATTGTCGATGCCCTGATGATGGCGCGGGGTTACGATAACGTATGCAGGATTGAAAACAAATGGAGGGAACTCTAAACAACCCTCTGCCCGGGGAAGATCTTCACCTGGTCGAGATACGGCGGCTTGCCCTGCACGGGGACGGCGTGGGGCGCATTGCATCCGGAGGCGACCGGCAGGGCAAGGTGGCCTTTGTTCCCTATACCCTGCCCGATGAAATCGTCGCCGCCCAGCAGATCGAAGGAAAGAAAACCTACCTGCGCTGCCTGCCGCGCCAGGTGCTACAAAGCTCTCCTGACCGTATCCCTCCATCCTGCCCCTATCATTTCGCCGAACAATCAACCGGTCCCTGGTGCGGCGGCTGCAACTGGCAGCACATGGGCACGGAAACACAACGGGCATGGAAGAAGGCCCTGGTGCGGGATACACTGAGCCGCCTGGGTCATATATCCGAGTGCCCGGAGATTGATCTGCTTTACACAGATACTATCTGGCGTTATCGCAACACCGCGCAATTTGTTTTTGACCGCCGCGACGAAGCGCCGGTCGCCGGATATTTCGCGCCCGGAAGCCACCATGTCGTCTCCATCGAAGACTGCCTGATTCAATCCCCGATTACCATTCGCATGCTCAATGCCGTCAAACATCTCGTTCCCGCACTGGATCTGCGACCGTTTGAAAGAAAGCACGGAAAGGGATGGCTGAAGCACCTGCTCATCCGGATCAACCTGGAGGGAAAGGCGCTCATTACCTTCATCACCGCTGATGAACGCTTTCCGAGACGCGAACCATTGGTCCGGGGCATGACCGAACAATGCCCGGAGATAACCGGGATCTTTCAGAATGTCCAGCCGTCAAGGACGAGTATTGTCACCGGAAGAAAATGGATTCATCTCTGGGGCGATCAGCGCATAGCGGAAAGCATGTGCGGTCTTGCACTCAACACATCTCCCGGCACCTTTCTCCAGGTCGATGCCGGGAAGGCGCAACTGCTCTACCGCAGGGCGCTGCAGGAGGCGCAGCTGCAGCGGGACATGACCGTTCTTGATCTCTATTGCGGTGCAGGCGCTATTGCGCTGCTTGCGGCGAAGGATGCCGAGGAAGTAATCGGGGTCGATGAGCTTGAGCATGCGATAGAGGATGCGCGGGAGAATACCCGATTAAACGGTATCGAGCGGGTCACCTTTCATGCCCTTACCGCTGAACGTTTTCTGCATCAGCAAAAAATTAATGCACGGAAAGATAAGCTGATCGTCTTTCTGGATCCGCCACGCGCCGGCTGCAAGCCGGCGGTGGTTGAAGGGCTGCTGACATTGGCACCGCGAAGAATCATTTACATCTCCTGCAACCCGGCCACGCTGGCGCGCGATATTCATATGCTCGGCGTGAGCTACCATCTTGCCGCGCTGGCCGCGGTGGACCTCTTTCCCCAGACCT
This sequence comes from uncultured Thermodesulfobacteriota bacterium, assembly GCA_964459295.1. GTDB lineage: Bacteria > Desulfobacterota > WTBG01 > WTBG01 > WTBG01 > CAZWCD01. Next base: position 5,938 of record CAYWLT010000108.1, on the reverse strand, counting down.
CCCACATCGAAACCATCGCCCGGCTGGAACGAAAGAGCACCCTCGTATAGTGGGGGGCGTAATGCCATACGCCCCCCACATCCGCACATGAGGTAAGCCCTGTAAGGCGGCGCCCAAACCTGACGCGTTACCGGATAAAAAGATTCTTGGTGGAAAAATCGGGGTCGCTGGTCACGTTGATGCCCAGCCGCCGCAGGCCCGCCTCATCGCCGGGGGTGGGAATGTGGGTCATATGCATCTCGCAGTCCTTGAGGTCCTTGAGTTTTTCAATGGCCAGCTGCGCCGCGGGATTGGTCATGGCGCTGATGCTCAGGGTGATCAGCGTCTCCTCCAGGTCCAGGCTCGGGCTCTTGGTGCCGAGAATGGTGGTTTTAAAGCTGCCGATGGATTCGGTGATGTTCTGGGGAAGGAGATGGATCTTCTGGGGTATCTCCGCCAGGTGCTTGATGGCATTGATCACCAGGCTTGACGCCGCGTGCAGCAGATACGAGTTGCTGCCAACGGTAATGTGGCCGTCGGGCAGCTCGATGGCGGCGCCGCAGAAAATGCCCTCGTTGCCCTTGTCGTTCTTTTGCGCATCGGACGCCGCCTGGCGGGCGGGCGCCACGACCTTCCGGTCTTCCGTTGTAACATCGAGTTCATTCATCATCAGTTCAACCCGCTGGGCGGTTTCCCGGTCCATGAGGCCCATGGCGTACTCGCAGTTGTACCGGAAAAATCGTCTGATCAGCTCCTGTTTGGCCGCATACTGCACCACCTGATCATCGATGATCGCCGATCCCACCTTGTTCACCCCCATGTCGGTGGGAGACAGGTACACCGAGGTGGTGCCGGAAATTTTCTTGAGAATACTTTTAAGCACCGGGAAGATCTCAATGTCGCGGTTGTAATTGACCGCCGTTTTCCCGTGGTATTCCAGATGGAAGGGATCGATCTGGTTAAAGTCCAGGATGTCCGCCGTGGCCGCCTCATAGGCAACATTGACCGGATGCTTGAGCGGAAGGTTCCACACCGGAAACGTCTCCAGTTTCGCGTAGCCGGCATTGACCCCCCGTTTGTGCTCATGATAAAGCTGGGAAAGACAGGTGGCCAGCTTGCCGCTGCCCGGCCCCGGCCCGGTGACCACCACCAGCGGTTTCCCGGTCTCGATGAAGTGATTGGCCCCGTAGCCCTCATCGCTCACAATGGTGTCAATGTCGGTGGGATAGCCCCTGGTATACTTGTGGACATAAACGGTGACGTTTCTTCGTTCCAGCTTGTTTCTGAATATTTTTGCCGCCGGCTGATCGTCAAAGCGGGTTATGACCACGGCGGCGATATCGATGCCCCATTCATTCAAGTCGTCGATGAGCTTGAGCGCGTCGGCATCATAGGTGATGCCGAAGTCGGCGCGGACTTTCTTCCGCTCAATGTCCCCGGCGTAGATGCAGAGTATGATGTCGGCCCGGTCCTTGAGCTTCTGCAGCAGCTCCATCTTCACATTGGGCTTGAATCCCGGCAGCACCCGCGCCGCGTGGTAGTCAAAGAGCAGCTTCCCGCCGAACTCCAGATAGAGCTTGTTGTCAAACATCCTGACCCGCTCCAGAATGGCGGCGGTCTGTTTGCGAAGGTAAAGCTCATTGTCAAATCCGGCCTGTCTGATCACCCTGCGTCTCCCGAACTATGAGGCTGCCGGCCATCGACCGCTCCTCTATGATTGATCCCCTTGTTTCAGTCTTATTTCTATCGGCCGCGCGCTGTCAATGCGCACATCCCGCTGGGGATAGGCCATGGCAATCCCCTCCTGGTGGAACAGCTCTAAAATGCGGAAGCGGATGTCGCTTTCGACCCTGCCGATGCTTATCCCGGCTTTCCCGGTCCGGCCCAGACTGATCCAGATGTTCAGCACGAAGATCATCGCGCTCTCGCCGAAATCGCTGAACAGCACCTGCGCTTCCGGGAAGCGCTCAACCAGCGGCTGTTCATCGGCAGCCTGGCGCAGCAGCGCTTCCACCCGGCGGACGGAAGAACCGTACATCACCCCGGCGGCAATCTGCCGCTTCACGATGTCGTCGGTCAAGTTCCAGTTAATGATCTTGTTCTGCAGCAGCAGGCTGTTGGGGACCACCAGTCGCAGGTGGTCAAAGGTTTTGATTCTGGTGCTCCGCGCTCCCACCCATTCAACCGTCCCCCTCACGTTCTCCACCTCCACAATATCCCCGATCTTGATCGGCCGCTCCAGCATCAGGATCAGCCCGCTCAGGAAGTTGTTGACGATGGTCTGGCTGCCGAAGCCGACACCGATGGCCAGCGCGCCGCCCACCACGGTGAAAAAGGTAAGCGGTATTCGCACCAGGTTTAGCACAAAGAGCAGCAGCAGGACCAGGAGCAGGTAGTGAACTATCTGCTGCCAGGCAAATGCCGCCGCGTGATCAACCGCGAATCGCTGCTGCATCTGTTTTCCCATCTGCAGGGTAAGGTGCTTTGACAGGAAGTAACCGATGATGAGCAGCAGCACCGCGGTAATGATTTTCCCGACGGTTATGGGACGATCGTCGGCCGAGGTCAGTTCGTAGCGCCATACGCGGGCTATGATCAATCCATACCGGTTGATTCTCTCAGCCAGGCTGATCCGCGACTCCCGGGATTGAATGTCGGCCAGCAGTCTTTTATATTCCCACTCCATTGTCCCGACCGCCTCAAGGAATTCCCTCACCAGCCCCTCCCGCTCCTTGATGGCGCGGATCTGCTCCTCCAGATACAGGCTTATTTTTGAGGCCCGGTCCGCCGACGCCAGGGCTTCATTTTTGACAATGATTTCTTTGAGGCACCCGGTCTGAATCCCGCTCACCTTCTGCCGCACCTGCTCCAGCTGCTTCAGCGCCTGGCTGATCTCCTGCTGCCATGCCGGGATGTCCACCTGAGGCGTGTTGTGAAAAAGTTCATAGCGGTGCTGCCAGATCTTCTTTAAGTCATTGCGATAGGCCATCAACTGGCCCACCGCCATTACCCGGGCATTGCTGGCGTCATACCACAGCCGTAAACTTTCGATTTCCCGGTCCCGCGCCTCGGCTTCGACCGGGGATTGGTCCTCCCGGGCAGGCTGCTTGGCCGCTTTCCGCCACCTCAGCTCCGCCCGGACTTTTTTTTCCTTGGCCTGCTCCAGGCGGTTTCTCAATCCGGCTATTTCCTGATCAATGCCCGCCAGCTGGCCATCAAGCTCCTCGCGGGGGAACTTCACATGTTCCCGCACCGCCGCTATCTTCGACTGCAGGCCGGCAATCTTGAGGCGGTGGATGGCCTGCTCAATCCTTTCATTTTCCATGAGCAGCTTGCGCAGTTTCAGCTCCTCCTCCGCCAGCCGCCCGGACCACCGGGCGATCATGACGGCGGGAGAACGCAGGGGATCCTGCTTGCGTGTCTCATGCTCCTCCCGGACCCGGCGGTACTCCTGCTCCCTCCCCCGCACTTTATCACGTGCGGTCAGGTATGCTTCATCAGCGGACTTCAGCGCTTCATCAAAGGAGAGTGCCTGTTCTTCCAGCAGGAAGAGCCGGTCCCCCAGCTCATCGAAATACGAGAAGGGGTATGAGGCCTCAGCCGCCTCCCCTGCTCCGCGGGCCGTCTCCTGCTCGAGCTTTTCGAGCGCTTGGGAAAGCTCGGGCGATCGCTTGACCTGCACCAGCTGCTGCTCGTAGATGACGTTGATGTTTTGCAGCTGGTCAAGCAGCTCGGCGTAGAATCTCCGCTCTTCATCCCCTGCCGCCCCGGCAAGCAGCCCCTCGGCCTTTTTTCTCTCCTCCCGCAGGAGGGCCTTGTCGTCCAGAATCGCCTTTTGCAGCGCTTCCGGCGAATCGGCGGCCGCGTCACCCGCGGGTTCGGCGCGGCCGGGGCCGTGCAACATCAGAACTGCCGCAATGATGACCGGGACGGCGCGCACCGAACGGATAATTTTCATTATGAACATTCGTTTTCCCTAGGCGGAGATGAGCTGCATCGCCTCTTTGGCCGACATCCCCCGGTGCACCATGGCGCAGGCGGCCTTCACCAGTTTGGTGGGATTCTCGTGCTGGAAGGCGTTTCTTCCCATGGAGATGCCCGCCGCGCCCGCCTTCATCGCGCCCTCAATCATTACCAGCGTCTCCCGGTCGGAGGTCTTTGAGCCGCCAGCGATGACCACCGGCACCAGGCTGCCCTCCACCACCTCCCGGAAGCTCTCCGCGCTGCCGGTGTAGGGGCACTTGACAATGTCCGCGCCCAGCTCCCCGCCGACGCGGGCCGCGTGCTTTACCAGATCCACATCCCGCTCCCGCGCCTCATCGATTTGCGATCCCCGCGGGTACATCATCGCCAGCAGCGGCATGCCCCATTCCATGCATTCAATCGCCACCGTGCCCAGGTCTTCCAGCATTTTTGCTTCGTCATCCGCCCCGATGTTGATGTGCACCGAAACCCCGTCGGCGCCCAGTTTGACCGCCCGCTGCACGGTGTTGACCAGCACCTTGTGGGTGGGATCGGGGGCCAGGGAGGTCGAGGCCGACAGATGCAGCAGCAGGCCGATGTCCTTGCCGGCGCCGCGGTGGCCGTGCAGGGGAAGCCCGAGATGGCCGATGACCGCGTTGGCCCCGCCCTCGGCTATCATGTCCACCGTCTTGCCCATGGCAATCAGCCCCTTGATGGGACCGACCGTCACCCCGTGGTCCAGCGGCACAATCACCGTCTTCCTGGTATTGCGATCCAGGATCCTTTCCATTCTAATCAGCTTGCCCATCATGGCAGGGTACCTCCTCTCCCATAAAAATTACATAATTCGTTTGACGGATTGTATAATTGAATCCTTATCGGGCAGGTACAGGCGCGGACCAGGATCATCTTGCCGTACATTGCAACGCGCTTCCGTTTCTGCAGCGCGATCATGTCTCCGCTGCGGCGGCAGGGTGCCGGCAGCGAAGCGCACACCGCCGGCCTACACCATGGGACCGGCAACCTCTTCAAAGGAATTACCCAGCAGCCGGGACAAAAATGCCGCCGCCGTATCCAGAGGCTTAACTGCGATAACTATCCGGTCTATATCTTCGATCTTCATACACAGCTCTTTATGCTTTCTGCCGGCTTCGGCGTTAAACGGATTCAAAGTATATCAGGCGGTAAAGCCGCCATCGTGAACAAAGGTCGCGCCGGTAACATAGCTTGAGGCATCCGATGCGATATACACCGCCAGCCCCTGTCTCTCGCTGGGATGGCCCAGACGACCCATGGGGATGTACCGGACAAGCCGCTCATTGACCTTGGCCATCTCCTCGCGGGGAACCGCCAGCGGCCGGGTGAGATGTGCCCCGGGCGCAATGGCATTGATGCGAATGCCGTCCCTGGCATAGGCCACCGCCGCGTGCCTGGTCCGCCCGATGACGCCGTGCTTGGCGACACCGTATGGCGCTGCATTGGCCAGCGAGGACGCTTCGGAACCGGCCATCAGCCCCGCAACCGAAGCGGTGTTGATAATTGCACCTTTCTTTTGCCTGAGCATGGCCGGCCGCACCGCCTTCATCACCAGGAACATGCCGCGCAGGCTTACACCCATGACCGCATCCCAGTCCGCGATCGGCAGCTCATGAAGCATAAGCGGCGGGTTGGGAATGCCGGCATTGTTAAAAAGGATGTCTATGGCGCCGAAGATCTTGAGCGTCTCCTGTACCATCCTCTCAACCTGGTCGGCTTATATTATTTTTTGACATCCTTTGCAAGCGAAATAACTGGAACCCGTATGCGGTTGTGGGGAGACAACACCTATCGCCATCCGCAGCTAATAAAGTCTCTCGGCAGGGATGCTGTCATTTCGACCGAAGGGAAAAATCTTTTCAATGATTAAGATTTCTCAGTCGCCTTGCTCCTTCGAAATGACAATAGGGTACCTCTAAAAATTCACCATACAACCTCTTTCTGTCATTCCCGCGAAAGC
>CAYWLT010000107.1:0-9722 GCA_964459295.1 uncultured Thermodesulfobacteriota bacterium | reverse complement strand
ATCGTAACCTTTTCCACCGTGAGCGAAAGGGCGTAGGGATTGAACCTGACTGACTCGATGCTGACCGGCCGCCCGAGGAGTTGGGTCAGTTTCCTGACCGCGATCAGCTTCGCGGTGAAGGGAAGGATCAGAAAGCCAAGCAGGGTATAGGCCGCCATGATGATGACCACCCAGAGGAGCGGTTTTTTAAATCGGCCCAGGCGGTCAAGCGGCGGTAGGATGTTCATGGCGATCCCTCCTTAATGGTCATTCTGAATCAAGGTAAGATCTTTTTGACCGCCTGCAGTTGCACATCCGGGTCCGCAAAGGGGCCGCGGGCGACGAGGTCAAAGGACAGAGTGGTCTTTTTTATTCTGTCTATGCTCTTGCCCACCAGGGGTATTTTTTGCACCAGGGAGTCGATGGTGCCGGTGGGAATCACATTGATGGCGATATCCATTTCTTCCCGCACCAGATCAAAGGTTCCGGTAAAGGCAAAGTCCGCGTCGTCTCCCACGAAATATAAATCTTCCGTCCGGGCCACGCCGTCGGTAATGATAAACGAGCCGTCGATTTTTTTAAAAACCATGTGGCTTACATCGATGGTCCGGGTGATTGTTTTTGCAACATCGCGGAGTATGTTTATCAGGTTTAAATCCCGGATGTCGGGTATGGGGACAATGCCCTGGGTGAAGCGCAGGGCGAGCAGTATCCCGTTAAACAGGGCGGATTGTCTGATTTCCCCCGCTCCGACCGACATCCTGACCGCCCCCTGCAGGGATTGCCAGACCTCATCCTTTTTGCCGGAAGCGCTGCCTCGCAGCTCTCCCCGGGCATGTAAAAGACCTTTTGCCGTGGCAACGGTTTTTCCGGTAAAAAATTGGGCACACAGCGATTCAATATCCATGTCCTTGCCGGTAAAGCCGGCAAACCAGGTCGTGCCGTCCCTCTGGCAGGAGAGATGGAATGCTCCGTCAACCGTACCGCCGAACACATAGGCATGGAGCGGCTCAAACTGTTGGAACCGGCCCGTCGTATGCCACAGGGTTGAAACCGCCCCGGTGGTAAGCTTCCCGAAGCACAGGGATGCGGTGTCAACCGCAATATCGAGGGAAAAAGACGGAGCGGCGGGAGCGGCCTCTGGCGGTGTTTCCCCGGGAGGCCTTTCCGGTTTTCGGAATGCCCTAATGAGTGCGTCTACATCAAGCGTGTCGGTGTAAACCTGGCCGGCGACCCGCGGGTAGCCGGCAATCGTGATCTCGGCTTTGCCGTGACAGGGCGCGTCACCCAAAAAAAAAGATGCGCGGGGTATGACCACCCGGCGATTAACCGCTTCAATCGATGCGTTAACCTTATCAAAAGGCTCTTGCATGATTTTCAGGGTAAGCCTCCCGTCATGCATCAGCGCCTGCGCCCGATACTGCAGCATATCCTGATCCCGGGCTGTTTGCCATGCCTGGGCGGACAGGGTCATCGCTCCTCCCTCGCAGGATACTACCCGGAGCTGATTGAAGAGGGGGAGAGCGAGCGGGGAGGTGCTCAGGGAGGCCTGCAGCCGGGACTCGGATCCCGGGTTCATCTCCGCCGAGCCGGTTATCCGGTTTTCCCCCAGCAAAAGTTCGAAATTATTGATAATCAGTGTATCGGGTGCGGTGAGCTGGGCATCAAAGAGGAGACGGGCCGGGCTGCCGGCATCCTTGCTCATGAGATTGGGCAGGGAAAAGGCCGCTTGGCTTAGGTCTATGGTTCCGGTCAGGTTCGCCTGCCCGGATGATGCGGTCAGATTGATGACAGCGTCGGCCGGGCCCTTGAGAGCAAGATTGGAAAGCGCGTCGCTCTCTACAAGGGGAACGGTTTCATCAAGGGAAAGGCTGGTAGTGCCCTGCAGGCGGGCGCTTCTCTCTTTTTGCCAAAGGTCCGTAAGGGTCCCGGAAAGCGAAAGCTTGTTTTTTCCACAGCGCAGATCAAGGGTGTCAATGGCGCATAAACCCTGCTCCGCCTGCAGCGTGCCGGTTGCGGTTCCCCGGGTGGAAAGGCCGGCGGCGGCCAGTGCATCAATGGAAAAAGAGGTTTTCATCGCCAGCGCCCTGATGCTGCCCGAAGCATCGATTGCCACATCGGCGATCTTCGCGCCGGCCGGCAGTTTGTCGGAACCGATGCCGGCGAGGGGACCTTCCTTGCGCAGCTGCACCTGTGCGCTGATGTGGGTGAGCGGGTCCGGGGTGAACAGATGTGAAAGGGAGCCGGCCAGCTCCGCGGTCAGCGAAGGCAGTTTCAATGATGCCGAATCAATGGTAGCGGTTGCCGCCGTCAGGTTGATGGTGCCGGCGAGGCGTTCAATGTTTATAGGTTGTCCCCGCGCCTCATCGATTATGGAAATTGAGCCGTTTCTGACTTTGATGGTCCGCAACTGCAGCCCGGATGCAGACGGTGCCTTGTCCGCGGCGGGCATCCCGGCGCTCGCATTGCGGATCAGGTCGGCGATGTTCCATGTGCCGGCGGCCGTGCGGGAAACGGTGATCCGGGGAGAACCGACGGTCATGGCTTCTATGACCAGCCGTCGGTTGAGCAGTTGACGCAGGTCGAGATCAAAATGAATCTTATCGGCGGCGGCTATTTCCTGTGCCGAGGGCGGGTCAACCACGCGCATGTTCCGTGCGGTAAATTCAAGGTCAGGATACAGTCCCAGGGAAAAACTGCCCATGGTAATATCCTGGTTGAGCCAGGTGGAAAGCTCCCGGGTGATAAGATCTTTTACCTGTTCCCGGGGAAGAAAATGCCACAGGGAAACGGATGCCGCGATTATCAACACAAACAGCATCAGAAAGGCGGCGGCAGCGATTTTAATCAGTCTTTTCATAACGGCCGCCGCGGGGTCAGTAAATCCGTATGGCGGGGTGAGCCGCCTTCACGCGTTTTCATGCCCAGCGTTCTTCCTTTACTATCTCGTTGAGTGCAAGACGGTTTTTCTTCGCGGTGGAGCTTCGTGCCGGATACCCGATGGGCAGGAGCGCCACCACCCGGATACGCCGGGGAATGCTGAGAATATTTTTGACCTCGTTCTCATCAAATGCGCCGATCCAGCAAGTGCCCAGCCCCTCGGCCACGGCGCAGAGGGTAAGGTGGTCCACGGCAATGGCGACATCGATGGGGTAGCAGAGCTGCCCGCAGGCCATCTTATGATTATCGGTTTCCGCGCAGCACACCAGTACCACCGGCGCGGCGCCGACGAATTTCTGGCCCCGGGCCGCCGCGGCCAATTCCTTCCGCTTTCCCGCGTCACGCACCACGATAAATCGCCATTCCTGGCGGTTGCTGGCGGACGGCGCCAGCCGCGCCGCTTCCAGCAGCCGGGTAACGCATTCCGGGGGCACCTCTTTCGCTTTAAATGCCCTGACGCTGGTGCGCGCCCTGACCGCCTCATAAATATCCATGACAGTCCTCCTAGGGTGTGGTTTTGGTGTAGTACCGCATGGCCTCAGGGATGACCTGCCGCATGGCATTGATCCGGGTTGAGTCCGCGGGATGGGTGCTCAGAAACTGGGGTGGAGAGGCATTTTTGTCCGCTGCCTTCAGGCGCTCCATGAAGGGAATGGCGCTGTTGGGATCATAGCCGGCCATGGCCATAAAGATGAGTCCGAGGCGATCCGCCTCAGATTCCTGCAGCCGGCTGTAGGGCAGCATCAGTCCCACCTGGGAGCCGACCCCGTAGAGCGCTGAGAAGAGTTTTTGTGTTGCCACCGGCTGGGTGGAGAGGGCGGTGCCGAGGGTGATGCCTCCCATGTTGATTAACAGGCCCTGGCTCATGCGCTCGTTTCCGTGATTGGCAACGGCATGGGCCACTTCATGCCCTATGACCGTCGCCAGCCCCGCCTCATCTCGGGTAACCGGCAGGATGCCGGTATATACCACTACCTTGCCGCCGGGCATGCACCAGGCATTCACTTCGGGATCATCAATGAGATTAAATTCCCACTGGTATCCTTCGAGGCGCGACGAGAGGTTGTGCGCGCGGCAGTAGCCCTCAACCGCTTCCTGGATCCGACGGCCCACTTTGCCAACCATCGCGGCGTCAGCCGTTCCCTTGACCACCTTGTGCCGCGAAAGGAACTCCCGGTACTGCTGGAAGCTCATGCTGTTGAGCGTGCCGGAGGAGACCAGGCTGAGCTGCTGCCGCCCGGTTATGGGAACGGTTGAACAGGCGAGGAGCAGAAAAATGAGGGAGAGGATGCAGAGTTGCGCAGGATTTTTCATTTGCATCACCTCATTGAAGAACCTATTGGAAAAGATGAACGTTCACATTTCGGATTTCGGAATGCAGATTGCGGATTTAATGCCTTTCCCTCTAGGGCGTTTCTTTTGCATTCCGCAATCCGAAATCCGCAATCGAAAATGCTGCACCGTCTCCTAGCTCATCACGTTGACCTTCTGCCCGTCCTTGAGGTTTAATATATCGTCGGGAATGGTGCTCTGCCCGAAAAGCGACCATTCCTCGTTCCCTCCGGATTCGGTTTTAATGCCGATGACCACCTGATCACCCGGCTGCAATCCCGAGGTGATGGCGGTAAATTCATCACCTTCAGTGCCGGCGGCGACGGTTCTGCGGGACAGCGTGCCGCGGTCGACGGTGAAGACGAACGGGGTATCTCCTTTGGCCACGATGGCGCTTTTGGGTACGGTAAGCACCTGCTCCTGCTTGCCGAGGAGGAAGTCAAGGTTGGCGGTCATACCCAGCTTAAGCGACGCGTCCGGGTCGGTGATGCGCGCCTTGACCCGATAGGTGATGCCTACCTCGCGCCGGCTCGAGGTCATGGATGCTATTTCCTTGACCACCCCCTGATAGGATTTGTCGGGGAAGGCATCGACCGAAATGGCGGCCTGCTGGCCCACCCGTATCCTGCCGATGTCCACTTCATCAACATCAACCATCACTTCAAGATTGCCGAGATCGGCAATTTCCGCCATGAAGGTGGGGGCGGACAATGTGGCTCCCCCAAGCGGCCCGGCCACGATCTCGCCCACCGCCACATTCTTGCTGACGACGGTTCCGCTTATGGGTGCGGTGATGGTGGTATGGTTGAGCCGCGTCGTGACCAACTCGTAATTGGCGCGGTTTTGTTTTACCACCGCCCTGCCCACATCCACGGCCTGCTGGGAGGCGTCGAGCTGTTCCTGGGAGGCGAACCCTTTTTTGAAGAGCGTCTGGACGCGTGCCAGGGTGCTTTCGACATTTACCAGGCTGATCTGTGCCTGGTTGAGGGCTTCCTGCGCCTGGTTGAGCTGAGCCCGTACTTCGGAGTCCTCCAGCTTGATGAGCGGCTGGCCGGCGCGCACCTCGTCGAGCTCGTTAAAGTAGACGGCGGCAACCCTGCCGGCCATTTCGGAGCCTATTTTGACCCGCAAGGGGGAATCAATCGCGCCGGCGTAGGAGATGGTCTCCGAGAGATCGCGCAGGGCGGCCTCGGCGGTCTTCACCGTGAGCCTTTCCGGGAAGATGAAGTGCCGCGAGGCAAACAGGATCAACGCGGCGATACAGATGATGCTTATTACGAGCTTGTTGGCTTTCACCATAACCGGTTCTCTCAAGGGTTATCATTCATAGTGCAACGCAACGATCGGATCGAGGGCGGATGCCTTGAACGCGGGATAAACGCCGAAAAAGGTGCCGATGGAAAAGGCAAAGAGCATGGCCACCAGCAGCGCCGGGTAGGAGATGCCGAACTGGAAGGTGGGATAGAGAAAAGAAACGGCGTAAGCCGCCCCGTAGGATACGATGATGCCGACCACCCCGCCCACCAGGGAGATGATGATCGACTCCGCCAGGAACTGTAAGAGAATGTCATTATCCTTGGCGCCCACCGCCTTGCGGATGCCGATCTCCTTGGTCCGTTCGGTTACCGCCACGGTCATGATGTTCATGATGCCGATGCCCCCCACCACCAGGGAAATGGTTGCGATGGCCCCGAGCATGATGGTAAGGATGGAGGTGATCTGGTTGAAAATGTCCAGCGTCTGTCCCTGGCTCTGCACATAGAACTCGTTTTCATCCAGATAGCGCGAGAGGACGCTAGTGGCCTGCGCGATTGCCGGGACGATGTTGCGGGCATCGGGAACCTTTGCCATGATCAGATTGATCTCGGTGGTGTTGAAGAATTTCTGGGCAGTGGTTATGGGAATAAAAACGTAGTCGTCCTGGTTGATGTTGAAGAGCAGCCCCTTTTTTTCCATAATGCCCACAATCTGGAAGTTTCTGCCATTAATGACCAGCTTTCTGCCGACGGGATCGACCCCCCGGAACAGGTCCTGGTAGACGCTGTAGCCGATGACACAGACCTTGCGGTTGGAGACAAGATCGCTTTTCCCGAGGAAGCGGCCTTTCTCAACCCGCCACTCGCGCACCGCGGTGAAATTCGGGGTTGTTCCGGTAATAATCGAGGTGGTGCGGGACCGCTTGCCGTACTTGGTCAGGGCGGTCTTGTTAAGCACCGGCGAGGTGACAATGCCGAAGCGGTTCTCCTGGGAAATGGTTCGGGCGTGCCACTCCCTCAGCTTGCTGGTGACGTAGGCAAGCGGCTGCTTCTTGGGATCGGCGGGAAAAACGAAATAAAGGTTCGACCCCAGCGCCTTGATGCTGCCGGTAACCTGGCTTCGCACCGCGAGCGAGAGGGATGTGAGCAGCACAATGGCGGCAACCCCGATGATCACCCCTAAAATGGTGAGCAGCGACCGCAGCTTATTCGCCCGGAGGCCTTCAAGCGATACCTGGATGATTTCATGTGCCTTCATGCTTCTACTTCCCTGCCCCGGGGGAACCTTTGCCGCAGCTCTTCCGCCGCATTTTTTCTCTCCGTAACCTTTTCTTCCCGGGTGATTTTGCCGTCGGTCAGATGGACGATTCTATGGGAGTGCTGGGCGATGTACTGGTCATGGGTGACCATGAGAATAGTCATGTCGTCGCTGTTGAGCTTCTGGAGCAAAACCATGATCTCCAGCCCGGAGTGGGAGTCCACATTGCCGGTGGGCTCATCCGCCAGGATGATGGCGGGGTCATTGACCAGGGCGCGGGCGATGGCCACCCGCTGCTTCTGTCCCCCGGAGAGTTCATTGGGCTTGTGCGTGACCCGCTCCTCCAACCCCACCGCTTTCAGGAGTGCGAGCCCTTTGTCCCTGGAGCGGTTTTTCGGCTGATCGCTGTAAAGAAAGGGAAGCATCACGTTTTCCAGCGCGCTCATCCGGGGAAGAAGATTGAAACTTTGGAAAATGAAGCCGATCTTTTTGTTGCGGATGTAGGCGAGCTGCGAGCGGCTCATCCGGGATGTTTCCGTTCCCTCGATTTCCACTCTGCCTTCGGTGGGATGATCCAGGCACCCGATGATGTTCATCAGGGTGGATTTGCCCGAGCCGGACGGCCCCATGATGGTTACAAAGCCGCCGCGCTCGATTTCAAGGGAAACGCCGCGTAAGGCCGGGACGGTGATGGATCCCATCTCGTAATTTTTTTTCAGGTTGGACACGCGAAGAATCATCAGGCACACCTTTGGTATGGTGGCCTACTATAACTGAAATGCGCTGATTTTTCAAGAATCTTTCAAATGCGAATAATTGTGTTGTGGCTAATAAGCCCCTTCCCCTTTGAGCCATGAATCAGATGGGTGTTTTTCAACAGCCCGCTAGCCCATCGGGAAGGGCGGGGGGGCCGACAGGGGATGCCACTGCTTCCACCTGCCCGCACCGTAGTACAGGAAAAAGTATCGGGGATGGTCAAGGGGCAGGACGAATCGTGCCACAAGGGATTTTACCCGGCCTCCCGCCACCGTCTCCAGGGTTATGGTGAGATCGGGAAGTTGAAAGGTTTCTCCCGGGTGGAAAGGGCGGTTGAGGGAAAAGAGCCTTTCGGTATTGGTCTCGAAGTAGTAACGGTCGGGATGGGATATCCTCAGCCGGTTTGCATCAAGTACCTCGACGGAGACCGGTTCATCAAAGGCGGAGAGCGGATAGAGCTTCATGCCGGTTTCACTGACCGAGCGAACGGCGGCGGCAAGGTCATGGTTAAAGGCGGACAGGGGTTGGTGGGGGACCTGCCATTCGGGATAGTGGTAGGAAAGGGCATAGTACAGACCCAGATACATGTAGTTTTCGCCGGAAAGTCCCATTTCGGCGATACCCTGCCGGGGGAAGTTGAGTATGAACAGCCGGTCGCCGGTTGTCTTGCGCGGGATGATTTCATCGAGGGCGCTGTAAAATGCCTGATACTCGGATTGCATGACCTTGTCAAACTGACGGGCCTGAATGATATTGGTAAACGGCGGCAGGATTAAAGCGATGATCAGAAAAAACCGGGCAAGCCCTTTTCGCTGCAGCAGGAAAATCGCCAGGGCCGCCAGATAGGCGTACCCGATGCTGGGTATGAGCAGGAGGCGGTCATTGAGGGGGGGCACCACAATAAAAGGAAGGGGCAGCACCATCCAGGCAATGAACAGGCTGATTTCGGGGAAGCGGGCCCGCTGCTTCCAGATGAGATAGGTAATATACGCCGCGACCAGGAACTGCAGCGCCAGCACGTACCAGTAGCGGCTGACAAAGTCAGGACCAACTGAGGCAAGGACGCCGCCGTAAAAAAGCGCCGCCAGGTAAAGGCCGGTCGCCTTTAAAAAATCTACGGGATAGTCGCGGAAAAGCCGCTCTCCGTACCAGTAGCTTCCATAGCCGTTCGCCTGGTAAAAGAGAAAATAGCCGACATTGATGATGAACAGAAGGAGGTACACCCTCCACTGATGGGCGAAGGCCGCCCTGAGGTTTTTGAAATGTATCAAATCGTGGATGAGGATGAGGACGGGAAAGATGAAGGAGATCTCCTTGGTGCAGAGCGCAAGGATGTAGAACAGGATGAAAAGAAACCCCGGGAGCAGCCTTCTTCTTTCAAAAAAGCGCAGGTAAGAGATGAGAGCGGCCGCCAGAAAGATGGCGCAGATGATATCATTGCGGGAGGCGATCCAGCGCACGGTCATGTAATGACAGGGTTCAAGGGTGAAGATGAGGGCGCCGCCGAGCGCCGCCCATGTATTTCGGAAGAGGGAGGCATAGAGAAAATAGAGAAGGACCACCAGCAGGGCGTAGAGCGCAACATTGTGCACATGATAGGGAAGGGGGTTACTTTTCCACAAGGTGTAATCAAAGAGGTGGCTTAAGGAGGCGATCGGCCGGAAGTAGCGGATGCGCCAGCCGGTGTTGGTCCACCAGGGGACGGCGGTCATCTGGGTATAATACGTAGCCTCCTCCGGGGTGATGACGAAGTTAAAGATATTTATCTCCCGCTCCCCCCGGCTGATCAGCTTGAGCATTTCCTGCTGGGCATAGTCGTCAAACATGAAACCGGCATCGAAGGTATGGGCATAGAAAAGGAAAACGATGACGATGAGCAGTAAGGAGTGGAGAAGCGGGTTGTTGAAGCGCTGCATAGGGCGTAGGGATATACTTGGGCGCGGTCAGGATTTCCTGCTGTGTTCACAATGGCTTGGATCACACTATAGACAAGCGGGGATGGATGGTCAAGGTGAAAGTAAAGAGGGGACGCCCTTAAAATTCTAAATTCATTGTTGATACTCACAAACTTAGAATTTTAAGGGCGTCCCCTCTTGCTCACAGGATAAAACCCCGATGGAAACACTCATTGAGGGTAAGAAGCTTCTCGATGAGAAGAACCTCGCAGAGAGAATGGCGGCAGCGTAACTGCCGTTGACACG
>CAYWLT010000106.1:0-9760 GCA_964459295.1 uncultured Thermodesulfobacteriota bacterium | reverse complement strand
TTAAAAGATCCCTGAGCCTTGTAAATCGCTCCTGGTCCGGCTTCCAGTATCCCCGTATTTATAGGGAATATCCACCGGGGATTTCAGTGAAGCATTGGAATGTCAGTATCCAGAGATAGCAATGCAATGATACCTTTCTGTTTTTCTGCTTGATCATAGTAATGTCTCCTGAAGTTTATAATTTCAAGGGGCGGCCCCGCTTTATCAAAAAGGGCGTTTTTTGCCCGATGGGGCCGTAATCTTTTTGCATGTCTTCATGGACGGGCTTTCCCACCAGAAAGGTGTAAATTTCATCCGCCTTGAGCGGGGGGACAATATCTTCAAAGCGCTTTTCGTATAGAATTTTCCCGATCGCATAGGCGTCGGCCAGCGCGGTATCGATATTGGTCGCATACCAGTTGAAGGGATGCAGCGTGTAGACCCGGCCGGCGGAGAACGCTTTCAAGGCATGGTAAAATTCCGGCTTTTTGCGATAATCCTCCTTTACCAGAATTGTGCCGCCGCCGTCGATAAAAATGATTTCAGGATTCAACTTCAATAGCGTTTCCTTGTCCATGATCACATGGCTGCCGATACCGGCTTTAACATGTTCGGCAATGTTGTTTGCGCCGACCCAGGCAAACGGGATATAGCTCTGTTCGGTACTTTCAATGCCTTGACTGCCACGATATCCGATACCGCCGACATAGACGGTCGGCCTTGAGTTTTGAGGTATGTCCCTGGTTCGCGCGCGCAGGTCATTTCGCAGTGATTCGATATATGACACAACCTCACCGGCCCGTTGTTCGCGATTCAGGATCCTTCCGGCTATGCGCAGGGTATCGTACACGACTTCATCGAACGAAGCGAAAGCACCGTAGCTCAACACCACCAGCGGGATTCCCAGGGTCCGCTGCACCTCGTCCGCCAATGAAGCATCCATATAGGTGACGAATATCACCTGGGGCTTCACCGCCAGCAAGGCTTCAAGGTCCGGCTTTTTGTTGATGCCCGCCGGGCCGCCCGGACCGCACCGCGGCAGCCCGGAAAATTCGGGATGGGCAATCCAATAGGGCCGGCCGCCGGGGTTCATTTTTTCCATATCTTCCACCCCGACAACTTTCGACTCCGCCTGCAGGTAAACAATCAACCGCAAAGCGCCCGGCCCGATACAAACGATCCGGTCCGGATCAAAAAGGGCGGTGACCGGTCGCCCGGCCGTATCAGTCAGCTTTACCGTCCGGGCTGAGGCGCAGGCGGCCGACGAAGTGGCGATACTGATTATGAAGCAAAGGGCACACAGGCATATCTTCCTCATGCAGGCCTCCTCATTTATACCGGCACAACGACGGTGCGGCCGTTGAATTCCCGCAAGACAACCTCGACACCATACACTTGCCGAATCATCTCGGCGGTGAGATCTTTTTGGGTGGCTACCGCGTGGATTTTATGATCCTTGAGAAAAAGGAAACGGTCCGCATAGCGCACGGCGATATTCAGGTCGTGAATTGCCACCACCGCCGACAACCCCTGGGTTTCAACGATATGGCGAATCAAACCCATCACCTCTATCTGGTTTTTCAAATCCAAATTGCTGGTCGGTTCGTCCAAAAGGAGAATTTCAGGGGACTGGGCCAGGGCGCGGGCGATAATCACCTTCTGCAGCTCTCCGCCGCTTAAGCTGCTGACCGGTCTCATGGATAGGTGCGCGATGTCCATCTGGGTGATAATGCGCTCAACTAATTGGTAATCCCCTGATGCAATCGCCCATTGGATGTAAGGCTTGCGGCCCGTGAGCACCAGCTCGAAAACCGATTGCTGCGTGTCGGCGTGACGTTGCGGCACATACCCCATGCGGCGGGCCACAGCGTTGCGGCTCATGCCGAGCAGGTCTTCACCCTCCACCAGCACCGATCCCCGGTCCGGCTTGAGAATCCGGTTCAAGCACTTGAGCAACGTCGACTTCCCCGCGCCGTTGACGCCCAGGACGCACATAACCTGTCCCGGTTCCAGGGAAAAACCAACATCGGACAACACCGGATGGTTGGCGTATGAGAAATCGATATTGGCCGCCGTCAGCTTCATCGGTACCCTCGAACCAGCAGGTAGAGAAAGATCGGCGCCCCCAGGAACGAGGTAATGACACCGACCGGCAGGGCCCCTGAGCCGATGACGATGCGGCCGGCGGTATCAGCCGTCAGCAGCAGCAGCGCCCCTAAAACTGAAGAAAACAAAATCAATAAGCGATGGTCGTCTCCCACAAGGCGGCGGGCCATGTGCGGCGCGATCAAACCGACAAAGGCGATGACGCCGTGGAAGGCGGTCGCCATGGCGGAGACCAGTGCCGCCGCAACCATCCCGGTCACGCGGATCCGCTCGACACTCACCCCGAGGCCTTTCGCAGCCTCCACTCCCGAAGCAAGCACGTTGAGGTCCCATCTAATGGCCGTCAGGTAAAGGGAGGCAAGCAGGACGGCGACGGTCATGAGCCCGATTTCGTTCCAGTTGGAGCGCGCCACATCACCGAAAGTCCAGAAAACGACCATGGCCAATTGCGTTTCAGTGGCCAGGTACTGGATTAACAGCGTTGCCGCCACAAACAGGGATGAGAGAGCCACCCCGGCCAGGATGATGGCTTCAGTCGAAAGGCGTTTTAATCCGGATAAAACGAGCACGACCAGCGTGGCCATCATGGCGCCGGCGAAGGCAAAGGCGGTAACCGAAAACACCTCGGCGCCGAACACGACAATAGCCGCCGCCGCGCCAAAGGCCGCTCCCTGGCTGATGCCGAGGGTAGACGGGGCGCCGAGCGGGTTTTTAAGCAGGGACTGGATGCTCAAGCCGGAAAGGGAAAGTCCCCAACCGCAGACAATGGCGGCGATCACCCGGGGCAGCCGGATACGGGTGACCACCACGGCGGCGGCGGAATCAGCATTGCCGGTCAGCGCGGCGAACACCTCCCGGACGGGAATGTCGTAGGCTCCCCGGGCAATCGCCAATACGCCGACGAGGAGAATCACCCCAAGGAAAAATCCTAAAAGAAGGATTTTCCGGCGGACGTGTTTCAGATAGGCGGTGGTAATGGCCCCGGGATGCGCGGCCGGGCGGTTTCGGTTGTCATGCATAATCGCAAATCGCTCAATAGGGTTTGCGCGCTCTCATGGACAGTCGGTAACAGACAACTGCACCGGCCACACCAGTATTCCCTCCTCAACATGCGTGGTGTGGCTGATCAAACCGTCCGGTCCATGCCGGTCGAGCAGCTTTTTGATTGCGTCACGACGGGCCCTTCCGCCCTGCATTTCGATAAAACAGACGATGTCCTCGAGGGCGTCCTCCGGTGGACCGGTCCAGTCCCAGGAGGTTTCAAAATAGTCCAGAGAAGGATTTCTTCGGGCACGCACCAGGATATCGTAAGCCGCCCCCGCACCCGGGGGAGGTTCGTACCGGAGATCATGCAAGCGGAAGGCCTCTTCCATCAACCCATTTTTTCTTTTCCGCCCCCATCCGATGTAGACGCACCATTTTCGGGCGCATGTTTCCATCCGCTCGAAATCCTGCAGGGTTTGCACTGCCGGGCTCATGGATATCCATGCAATATCAAACGCCTTTTCAAATCCTCGGGCGGAAACGTCGATATCCTGCCAGGCCGCCTTAACCGTTCGGACGTTTAGGATGTTCTCGGCTTGTACGACTTCCATCATTCGCGCCAGCATGCCCTCCGACTCATCAAGCCCGGTTACCCCGGCCGCTTCGGCTGCCAGCGGCAGGGTATAGATACCGGTGCCGCAGCCGATGTCCAACACCGTGGCTTTGCTGAACTCCACGCCCCTGCCCTTAACCAGCGACATCACCCGACGGGTATCGGCAATGGTTTTTTCTTCGAAGGGCAGGGGATAGCGCCGGGCCATACGCTCCCAGAATGCGCGGTAACGGTCCTGCCGGGAACGATCCTCTCCATTGGGTTGCATGGTTGATGACACTCCCGTTATAAAGAAAGTTTCAGCGCGGTGCCGATAATAACCCCGGGCAGGGGATAACCGTACAGTTCTTCATATTTCTTGTCAAAAAGATTTTCCACATAGCATTTCAATTCAGCCTGTTTGCCCACCGGAACCTTCAGGTCGAGGTCGACCGTAGTGTATGATCCCAACTTAACCCGCTTAAAATGCTGCGGTGCCTGCTCTCCGCCGCCATAGCCGTATATGGCCTTTCGTTTATCAACAAACCGCGCGGTTAGATTCAAAACCGATTGATAGGGCAGATTACATTCCAGACCGGCGCTGATTTTCCAGTTCGGCAGATAGTCTATTTCGTTGGAAAGCCGGGCGGTATCGTAGATATCCCCTTTCTTTTTTGACTTCTGCCAGGTTATGGCCGCATTGCCTGAAATCCAATCGGTAAGGTGCGTTCTTCCATCCAGCGACACGCCGTAGATTTCGGCCCGGTCAAGGTTATAAACACCCCGCCAGCTGGGATCAAAACGGAACATGATGTAATCTTTTATTCTGTAATAGTATGCCGACACGCGCACGAAGTCGCTGCGGGGAAAATTGTGCTGGTACAATAGTTCAACCGCCTTGTTCTTTTCCGGTTTCAGTTTTGGTTCGCCGTGCGTGGCGCCTTCCGCCCACCAGTACGTCTCCGGCAGCCCCGGGGTCCTCATTGCCTGGTAGATGGATGCGGTCAGGGCATCGGCGCCGGTGATCTTGTAAGTTCCGGTCAACTTGGGGGTCAGTTTCTCATCTTTCAGCCCGGGCGAAGTGCTGCCATGAATGGACCGGTTCTCGTAGTGGTCATATCTGAGTCCTCCGGTCAGCAGCCAGCGCCCGGAGACCTTCCAGGTGTCCTGAACATAAGATCCCCAGCACACGCCTTTCGATGTGGATTTGTAGGATAAGACATCGGCGGAGGTGATCCAGGGCGCGTTGTTGTAATTCAAATCAATGAAGTTCGTATCCGTGTCTCCGTAGGTCAGAACCTTGTACTCCACGCCCACCAATAAGTCATGCTCCCCCAGGGGCATGCTCAACTCCAGGCTGCCGCCATAGGAACGGTCCGAGGCCACATCTCGATCAAGGACGATCATCCCGTTGGGATAGGCTTTGTTGATACTGTTTGAGGAGTAGTTTTTCTCTTTTCGGTCCTCAATATTTTTATAAATCTTAAAATCAAGCAGGGCATCGGCTATCGGCTGCGAATAACCGAAATCAAGATAATATTTTGTCTTATCCCAGTCGGCTCCCGGTCCCGGGATAAACGCTTTTCCCGAATAGGGGCTGAATGTTTCACCGAAGGCGAGGGGGTAATTCCTGTTTGCCTTGCGGTAAAAACCGGGATGGTCCGGGTCGTTCGACAACCGGTTCTGGCGGATAAAGCCTCGCTTGGAATTGGCGTATTGAAATCCAAGGGTCGCCAGGCCGTCAAGCGGCAAATCCAAATTTGTAGAAAGCGACATGTTCCTGCCTTCAAAATCATTGTTCCAGAGGAAAGGATCGGCCTTTTGATAACTGCCCGTCAGGGAATAGCCCAGTGGCCCCACTTTGTAGGTGTGGGTTAATCGATAGTTTTGTATGGAATGAATGCCCTCGCCGCCCCCATAGGTTCCAAAAAGGGTCAGGGTAGGAACTTCGGTCGGTTTCTTCCTGATCACGTTGACGACGCCACCCAGGGCATTGTTGCCATAACGGACGGAACTTCCCCCCCGGATGATCTCGATTTTTTCGATATTATCCAATGGAATCGTCCCCCAGTCGATGTAATACCCTCCAACCACCCCCGCGGCATTGACCGGCCTTCCGTCAAGGTTGAGCATGATGCGGTTGCCGGACAATCCCCTGATCGCCAGATTGTCGGTAGTATCACCGATCAATGCCCGGCGTTTAAGATCGATATCCGGTTCGGACTTGAGCACATCCGGAATGGTGATATTCTTTCCCTTTTCGATTGTCTTAGCACCCACCTCGGTGCCCATGGGTTCGGTAACCGCATCACCAATCACAACAATTTCATCCATCGTCAGATGTTTTTGGGTAATTGCCTCAGAGACGGTTGAGTCTGCGAAACAAAAAACCGGACTCAAGGCAATTAAAATGATTGGCAATAGCGAAGGGCTGGTAAGGCATTTCCCCTGGACTGAATCAGCAGCGCGTGGTCCCCGGGTTGCATCCCCATAAGCCCCGGCGGCCGCATTGGTCATAGATGAAAAAAATCTTGAAACCGGATACACCGACGGTTCCGTTTTCCACGCAATCCCTCTCTTTGCCCATTGCCTTCGTTTAATTTTTTCCGCAATTTTGTTGACCATATGATCATCCCTTCATCTCGGGAATGCCTGGGACAAAAAAAGACCACGAAGGCACTCCCCGTTTTGGGGTGCTTGGACCTTCGTGGTCATTTTGTTCTCTTTAATAAAGCCGCCCCCGCCATCACGCGCAGGGGCATTACGCCCGCGGGCTTTTTTCTCTGATTTGGAAATAAGGCAAGCGGCTTCAGCCGCGGCTATGGATTCAGCCTATATACCCGAGTTCTCCCGGTATGTCAACTTTTTTTGCGCCGTTTTTCTATTCTTCCCAACGGCGTGTGCAAAGGCGGGGAAACGAAGCAAATTGTCCCGGCGTATCATTCCGGTTGCGGCTCGAACAAAATTTTATGGTTGACCAGGTTCATCCGCTTGATTCTGCCTTTCACCGTCTTCTGGTCACCGAAGATGCCAACCAGACGCCATGCGCCGTCCCCCTCGGGTTCCACGACATCCACGGCTTCCATGAGCAGAAGCTCCTCTCCGTCTTTGATCAGGTATGCATTGGCTTCACACACGGTTCATTTTCTCCTTGATTTTTTCCTTGATCCGCTCCACCACCGCCTGAACCAAATGCGGCAGCGGTTCCTTGGTTACCCCCACAATCTCCGCGTTCTCCTGGGTGAGCGGCAGAAAGAACTTCAGCGCCGGGCTGGACGCGACGGCCTCGGCCATTTTAGGCGTCACCTCTCCGAGCATGGCGTTGGCCCAACTGATCGCGATCGGTCCGACAACGTATTCGCTGAGCATAACCGTCCGGCAAATGGCATTCTCTCCGCTTGCACCCTTGTTGGCTCCCGCTTTGAGCATCTGCGCCGTCGCAATGGCGTTTGTTCCCAACCCGATCAGCTCCACGTCCTCGGCGAACGTCTCCTTCAGGTATTTGATCAGGGTCGCGCCGATACCGCCACCCTGGCCGTCAATCACGCAAATACGTATGAGCATCGGATTGAATTTCCTTTTTTATGAATACAGCAATATTGAATTTTCATCTTATTGTCCCGGCTTCATGTTACACCAACACGAAAACAATACCGGTCTCCAGGGGTAGCGGTCCGTTGAACAGATGCGGCGGCGGTCCGGGGAAATACCCGGCGTCCTTGATCGCGGCCGGGGCGGCCTTATCCAATATCCCCTGGCGGGAGGTTTCCACCAGGGCTACATCGGTCACCGATCCATCAGCCGACATGACAAATCGCACTACCGCCCTTCCTTGCATCTGACGTTGGCGCACCGCGTGCCGCAGATTATACCCGATTGCCCGGCGCGGTCAAGCGGTGTGAGGAGAAGCATGCGGGTAGGAGCACTTTCAGGTGCGAATGGTTGCGCGACCGGAGATCGCACCTACCACTCCACTTGCACCTTTTTCGTTTCGCCGGTGAAGCGGTCGTGGTAGAGGAGGTAGCCGTTTTCCCTGCCGAATTCGTACAGCCGCCGGGTCAGATCCACGTCATCCTTGCAGTAGGAGATGAGCTCCGGGATTTTCCCTGCCCGGAACCAGATGACCGCCTGCAGGCCGTCGGCGCTCTTGTCCGCGGACAGGGTGGCCTGGGCCAGGGCATTGAGGCTTAAGCGGTGGCCGAGCCTGCGCTTGATGTGGGCCAGCATGTCTATGGTATGAAGCTGATTGAGATCCTTGGCGGTATAGGGCTTGAGCACCCGGTAGTCGAAGTCGATGATGTTGAACCCGACGATGGTCTCGGCCTGGAAGAGATCTTCAATGAGGAAAAAAACCTGGGACTCGGTGTAGCTCTTGAAGGTTTTGGTCAGCGAAGAATAGGTGACCGCAACTGAAACATGCAGCCGCTCCACGCAGTTTCGCCCACCCACCTCCTCGAAGGAATGCTGTGTTTCAAGGTCGAAGAAAAGGGTTCCTTTTTTCTCGCCCGGTAGTGACCCGCTGCTCACGATCGTTCTCCGAAAATGGCGGTTCCGATGCGGACGATGGTCGCACCTTCTTCGATGGCGACCGCAAAATCCGAAGACATGCCCATGGAAAGTTCCTTCAAATGAAGGACCGGCCGGAACCGTTCATTCAGGGCATCCTTTAAATGCCGGAGCCGCCGGAAATGGGGACGGGAATGCTCGGGATCATCACTGTACGGGGGCATGGTCATCAGTCCCTCCACCGAAAGGTGGGGGAGAGAAATCAATTCCCGCAGCAGGCTGTCCGTGACTTCAGGATCAATCCCCGATTTTGTTGTTTCGCCCGATACGTTTGCCTCGATCAGTACCCGGGCCTTTTTCCCCCGCTTGCCCGCCGCGAGATTGATTTCCCGGGCCAGCGGCAATGAATCAACCGAGTGGATCATTTCAAAAAGGCCGACGGCATGCCGGACTTTGTTGCGCTGGAGGTGGCCGATAAAATCCCAGCGCACCGGTGCGGCGATCTGTGGGATCTTTGCCCGGGCCTCCTGGATGTAGCTTTCCCCGAATGTGGTTACCCCTGCTTCAATGGCCTTGCGGATGGGTTCAACCCCGACCGTTTTGGAAACCGCTACCAGCGTGACATCCGCCGGGTCTCTCCCGGCTTTTCCGGCGGCCCGCGCAATCCTCTCTCTGATGTGTTCCAGGTTTTCCGCTATTGCTGCACCGGCCATAGAGCGACACCCTCACCTTTTTTCAGATTCATATCATCCAAGAGTGGCGATAACCGCTTTTCATTTCCAGTTATTTATAGTATAGAAGATAAAATGTAAAGCCCATAGTACTTCAGTGCTGTGCGGCCGTTAGCGCGCCGGGAACAGGTTCGGCGGTGCGGTGCGCACGCGAATGCAAAGAGGAGACGGTAACATGAGACTGTGCATCATAGTGCTGTGCATAAGTGGAGCGGCCGTTATGTCGGCGGCCCAGGCAAAAACCATGTTCGTGACCGACACCTGTACGATTAATGTGCGGGTCCAGCCCGGCGAAGAATACCGGGTCATGGATCAGCTTGCCGCCGACGAGACGGTTGGCGTGCTGGAAACCCAGGACAAGTGGGCGAGGATCTCTTTCAAGGGCGGCTTGGAAGGGTGGGTGCTGGCGCAGTATCTAACCGCTGAGAAGCCGAAGTCAATGCGCATTGCCGATCTGGAAAAGGGTATGCAGGATCAGGCGGCGCGCATCAATGAGCTGGAAAGGGAAAATCTGTCGCTCAAGGGGGAAAAGCTTGCCTTCGATCAAACCCTCAACACCCTCTCCGTGGAAAATCAGCGGCTCAAGCAGGAACCTTACCAGCTTATGCTGCTGCTTTCGGGGGGAGGCATATTTTTGGTCGGCTGCATAACCGCCCTGATTCTCCAGGGCATCGGCGGCCGGAAGAAGAGCAGGGGGGGATTGAGTTTCGACAAGGGCATCGGCTTTTAATTTGAAAAAAGCTCCCCCTCACCCTGACCCTCTCCCACGGCGGGGAGAGGGGAATCTTTGTAAACGCCTCTCCCCTGGAGACTGTGTCATAATAGGGGGTGTTGTCATTCCGAATCCTTCGCTGAGTCATTC
>CAYWLT010000105.1:0-9882 GCA_964459295.1 uncultured Thermodesulfobacteriota bacterium | reverse complement strand
CGCGCGGTTGAAGCGCTCCAGGTAGCGCTCCCGGCTCTCGCTCCAGCCGCCGGTTGAACAATTGCTGCGCCTCGCTGATCCGGCCTTCCCGCTTACTCATCAAGGCAAGGGCAAACAGCGCATCGGTATCGTAGGGATTTTCTGCTACCGACCTGGCAAGAATCGGACTGGTATCATCTCCCCAGTTTTCATTGGTGACCTGATAGGCATGATAAAATGAGCCCGACGTATTGGTGTTGACCAGCTGTGCAATCACCTGGATCAACAGTGGCGAAAGCAGGAAGAACAAGGCGAATAAAATTATGAGCAGCTGCTCCCTGCGGCTATGATAAAGGAAGAGCCAAAAAAGGCAGCATAATGCAGTAATGATGATGCCGCACCCCAAAAAAATTGGAAGACAAAAGACAAGCAGTGCACAGCAAAGTGCAAAATATCGAGGCACCGGGGCGGGCAGCATATGGCCCAGATCGTGAACAAATAGTTTACCATACTTGTACAATGAAACCATTGAAAATGCGGCAATAGTGAAGAGAGCGGAAAAGAGAAACAGCAGCAGCGTTTTGGTAAGAGGAACTGCGGTAGAAACATAATCGGTTAAGGTAGCACGGCAGTATTCATAAAGTCCCTCAAATAGATAATCCACCCGCAGACGGTTCTCGGTCCAGCGCACCAGCGCCATCTGGATATAGGCCGGCGGATATTCTGGTGCGATATTTATGGCGCACTCGCCATACGCGCGCGCTGCAGCCCTGTTTCCCTCCTGGAGAAAACGCTTGCTCGCCCGGATTAAAAAGCAGGCAACAACCGGTAAATTTGCCGCACCGCGGTCCAGCTTATACTGATAGATGCGTTCAAGGTCAGCCCGGCTGAGAGGCGCTTGCTGCGCTAAAATGTCATCCAGCGGTGTTGAGGCAAAAGTGGTTGGTGGGGTAAGGAGCAGTAGGAGCAGCATGAAGATCAGCGCAGCCGATCGAAGGGTAAGGGGAGATTGGGATCGCACGAGCTCCTTGCGTGCTGAAACCGATAGTCTGCCGGCAGGATCAGTCATTCGACTATTGCTCGATTACGATAGATGATGATTGGTATTGGTAATGGTGAGCGTAAGCTCAATCTTAACAGTCGAGTTGTTTTCCCTAATCCGCATGAGCAGCGGAATGGTAATTGCGTTTGAAGACACCATCAGCGGTTGCTCACAGGAGACAATCTCAACCGGCTGCCCGTCCGGAATATTATCCGACATCTTGCCTGGCGCCTCCGATTCAGGAACACACCCGCTCAGATCATCCGCGGGGTACTGCAACTGCAGATCTGCCGCCGGAGTCCTGTCGCCGGTTAGGATAACCTCCTGCTCCTCCGGTACAAGGCTTATCCGGCAAATGGGGCATTGCCTGACATTGGGCTTAAATTTCAGTGAGCACCTCGGGCACATTCTTTTCCCGCTCTCGTTTTTTGCTACATAGGAAACGGCATCTTTCTCCGCCGCTACAGGCAGTCGCACCTTATCCTCCTCGGCGGATCGCTCATTTTGGAAGTGCATACCCCTTCCCCGTTCATCCACCTCTGGCGTCGGCCTGCTTTCCGAATCGTGCGGTTCCGGTGCCATTGCGGTGGCGCGGAGCCCCAATCCCTCCGAGGTGATCGCATCGGTGGAGGGCGGCTCCGCAATCTTCCCCGGGGGCGGCTCGGCGACAGCCTCAGCGATGACATGATCATTTTGCGGCAACGTCAGCTGGGGAAGTTCATCCGCAGACTGCGCCGTTGATTTTTCGAGAGGCACCCGGTTAAACAACCGATCGGTTTTAGACCTGTTTTGCATCTGTTTGAGCACCAGTTTGCAGCACATGGTCAGGGTTTCCATAACCCCCTTGCCACTCAAGGCGCACGCTTCAAAATAGGGCGCCCGCATGGTGTTGAGTTGATCGTTCATCTCTGCAATTGGGATCAGGTCCGGCAGGTCACGCTTATTGTATTGCATCACCAGGGGAATGGAATCGAGGGTTTTATTGTAGTACTTCAAATTATCCTTAAGATCATTGAGACTTTCGATATTTTCCTTCATTTTTCCATTCTGTGAATCGGCAACAAAAATGACGCCATCAACCCCGGTAAGCACCGCCTTTCTGGTGAGGGTGTAAAAAACCTGACCCGGGACAGTGTAAATGTGAAACCTGGTCTTAAAGCCTTTTATATTGTCCAGTTGTATGGGCAGAAAATCAAAGAATAGGGTCCGGTCATCCTTGGTGGCAAGGGAGATCAGTTCACCCCGCTGCTGGGGATTTAAATTTAAATGAACTGATTTAAGATTGGTGGTTTTTCCACACAGAGCGGGCCCGTAATACACCACCTTGATATCAATCTCTTTTTTCTGAGGATTAAATACTACCATAGGATACCCTGCCTTTCTGCTGTATCATTAAGACGGCGGCCGGCGAAGCATTTGCCCGCATCAGACGGCACTGTACTCACGACACCTCTGCTAATTCACGTTTTACTTCCCGGAACCCGCTATCGGCGTCATGAATCCTGCGGAAGAGCCTTTGCGCCTTTCGCAGTTTCCCCTTCATTTTATAGGTAACCGCCATTTCATACTGTAAGGCTATTTTCTTTTGGTCGCTGAGGTCTTTCTGTTTCAACCCTTTCTTTATGTGGCTGATGGAATCCCTAAACAATCCGCGTTCACGTGCACAGGCCGCAAGTAACAGATGACAATCAATGCTGCGCTGCGGGTTTTCCATAGCACGGGTAAGCTCTTCGACTGCGTCGTCATAGCGGCCGATTTTATGATATGCGGTTCCAAGATTGAAGTGATAGAGACTGTCATCTTGCCCGCTTGCCGCAGAGCCTTCCTGGCGTATTTCCCGGAATATTTCCTCAAACCCCGCCATTGCTTCCTGACCATCGCTTCCGGCGGTGCCGCTCATTTCCATGCCCGGCGCGTCAGTCTCCCAGTCGCTTTCAAGCGCGGCACCCAGGTCAAAAAATGCATCCGCCTGCTGTGCTGCAAGCGGCGGAACGGATGGACTGCCACCGGTAACGGCGTCCGTCAATTCCCAGTCCATGCCGTGGGAGGGGTCATCAAGCGATTCCGGCGCTATCCGCTTTTCCGCATAAAATTGCGCTATTTTCTTTTTTACGTAGAGACTTTGCGGATCAATGGCAAACATCATGTCCAGGGTTTCGGTCACCTTTTCCCGCAATCCCCGGTCACAATAATGGCGGGCCAACTTTTCGTAGGTTGCCACGGCATCACCGACAATGCCTTCACGCCGGTAAAGATCCGACAGAACATGGTAGGTATTTATTTGTTCCGGATCACTGCTGATTACCTGTTTATAAATTGCCGCCGCTATCTGGGACAGGCCGTTTGCTTCATATAGTTCAGCGGCGTGCAGGTATTCGTCAATCGCCTTTGGGCGCTGACCTATTTTCATTAAGACATCAGCAATACGCAGATGTACCCGGATGTCATCAGGGTGCTGTTCCGCAAAGGCATAAAGCGCATTTAGCTCCCGCACCATTTTTTTCTCCGACGTCTGCTTAAAGAAAATTTCCGACAATTTCATTGCAACTCCTCTCTTGCGCTAGAATGGCGTGCCGCTTGCTTTATGCCTTTTGCTGGTCATTTTCCAATCTGCGGCGCTCCTGGTCCAGCGCCGCTTTCCCGGCGGAAATAGCCTCCAGGATCTCGCGCTTTTTGCTGTCGGCCATATCTCTGCCCTCATCCAGCATTTGACTTGCCTTGTGCCGTATGCTGTGGATCAGATCGTTTATACTGTCTTTGATCTCGTCTTCCATGCGGTGAATCCTGATGATGGCTCTTTCGGCCTTCTCTTTCATTTCACGCCTGGTGTATTCTCCCGGTTGCGGAGCAAAGAGCAGCGCGATGCCGGCCCCCAGTATACTGCCGGCAAGAAACGAAATAAGCGATGTGGCAACATAATACTCCTCTTCACGCTGGTTCATCAGCCGCCTCCTTTCCGCCCGGCCGGGGTTGTAACCCCCGCCCGCCTGCGCCGGTACTATCTTTTTTTCTGTCCCTGATAAAGAAGGTGACTCCTCGGGTCAGCCCTTTGAGCAGGGCCGCCATGTCCACCAGAGGCTCGACAAGCGCATCGTGCAAAAGATATCCCGTTTTTGTCCAGGTATCCACAAGACTGGCCAGATCTTCTGTGAGATGATCCGCTGTCCGGTCAAGCCGTTCAACCCGCGATCGCACGGTGTCCGTGACACGGGCGGTGTCTTCGCTTAGTTTCGCAAGCATAATGAGGGCCGGACTAACGCCCCTTTCCACATGGGTTATAAGTTTCTCCGCGGCTTTGCAAAGCCTGCGTACTTCCAAGAGCTGAATAATCAACGCGCCAATAAGGATCACGAGTGCAATGGTAATGGTGATCAGACAAATGATTACGACGGTATTGTTCATAGGTGAGCTCCCCGCCTCAAGTTAAAGTATCGGATAAAAATAAAATTTCTTTAACGGGTTATGTAATTTTTCACGCGATCACCGGCAGGTCACCGCTCCGCCTCGAGGGTTGCTCGTGTAAACAAAAAAGTCCCGCGAAGCGCAATGACCTCCATAGCCGGATAGCGATATAGTGTTTTGCCAGCATATTTTGACAGAAACACAATGATTTGTAAACTTCAATTATCTATGCCGCTATGACATAACGCTCTATAATATGAGGGCTAAAAAGAAAGTTGCAGCCAAAGCAGGTAAAGCGCGATGCGTCAAAACAAGACTGATTCAATAAGCATTCAAGGTAACGGCATGCCGGCATATATCATTTCTTCTTTTTGCTTGAAAAAACCCAAACCTTATGAGATGATCGCGACGTGTTAAGCGTCAGCGTTTCCTCGTTTTGTAACTTAACCGGAGTGATCTCGAGACAATGCGATTTTGTCCCAAATGTTCCTTAAAAATCAAGGGGTCCATAACCCAGTGCCCTATTTGCAAGGTGGAGTTGTTATCCTGCGCGGAGGAAGATGAGATGGAATCACGTCAATCCGGCGATGAGCAGCAAGCCGCCCCGACCACAAAGGCAGCGATCCCGTCCCCTGGAGCATTACCCCAGGGTGAATCCGTGCAAAGGCGAAGCGATGCCGGACCCCCCCCGGTAACAACAGTCGCTGCAGACGCAGCTGCCGCAATCAATTCCAAGCTGGCACAGCTCGAAGGGCATTTAAAAGGCATCGGCAAGACGCTTACCCTGCATATGGGAAAAGTGGAGGTTGTAACCCGTTCCCTGATTGAGCTGGAAACAAAAATCAAAAAGATTGAGAGGTGCGTGCAAGATTCCATGCCGGGCAAAGCGCCTGCGGTCGTCATTTCACATGCGGAACATGAACCGGATCATACTTCCTTCCGGGAAACGGCGACCGATGCACAACAGCCACGGCAGGCAAAAATGAACTCATTGACCGGCGACTCGGCCCGGGGGATAACACAGCGGGCGACGGCAGCGCAGGATTTTCCATCCCCGGACCAGGCAAACCATGAAGAGACCTCCAGCTTTTTTGCCGAACCACATGATGCTTTTGAGGCATTCCCCGGCAGTGAAACCCCGATGATCACTGAAGAGCTACGCATGCGCGACGGCGGAGACGGTAAAAGGTCATTCCTTATTATAATACCGGTGCTGTGTCTGCTTGCGCTTTTTCTTATACTGTTTTTTTATTATAACAGTCTGCAAAAAACGGCCGATAAAAAACTGACCATAACCGAACAGATCAGCATTCCTTCCGTACCGGTTGATGCGCTGAAGAGCCAACCGGTTGCAACGGGTGATGCACAGCAACCCGAACCCACGCCGGTGCTGTCTGATAAGCCGACTCCATCGCCGGCATCAATACAGGCACCAGAAGCAAAAGATGAGATGGGAGCACCGCATCCCCCCTCTATTTCACCTCAGGAACCTGCCGCCCTCAAGGGATTTACGGTGGCGGTCGGAGCCTTCAAGCAAAAATCAAATGCCCTTGAATTAACTGCTAAGCTGACCAAAAAAGGCTATCCGGCACAGATGGCTCTTTCCAAGCCGAAAAAGCTTTTCCGCGTTTCGGTGGGTACCTTTGAGAGCCGCAAAGAAGCTGCTGCAATGGCGGCACAAATTCAAAAAAAGGAACAATTGAATACTGCAATTATAGACCTCAGCAAACCATGACCCGCTGCTTATCCGCCGAAGATTTATCTTTTTTTTTCAATAATACAAGATATGGTGCTTAAGGAATAGACCATACATTTTATGGTATTTTTCTCTTTACAAGCCCAGGGGAATCTGTTAAAAGTTTAAGCATAACTTCCATGCATTTTTTCAAGCCGTGCATATGCGGGTGATGTGGACTGGCACAAACGATGAAAATTAAATCAGCGGAAATAACAGGATTTAAATCATTTTCCGACAAGGTCACGCTTAATTTTTTGTCCGGAATCACCGCTTTGGTCGGCCCGAACGGCTGCGGCAAAAGTAATATTGTGGATGCATTCCGCTGGGCCATGGGTGAACAGAGCGCCAAGCACCTGCGCGGTCAGATAATGGAAGATATCATATTCAACGGCAGCGAAACGAAAAAGCCGATGAGCATGGCCGAGGTATCGTTAAGTTTTTCCAATGAAAATGGCCGGCTGACCCATCGGTATAGCACCTACAGTGAAATTTCCGTCACCCGTCGGCTGTTTCGGTCGGGGGAAAGCGAATATTATATTAATAAAATGCCCTGCCGGCTGAAAGACATCGTCGATCTTTTTCTTGATACCGGCGCGGGACCAAAGGCCTATTCGATCATCGAGCAGGGAAAGGTCGAGCACGTCATCAATGCCAAGCCCCTCGAACGGAGGGTGCTCA
The DNA here is from genome assembly GCA_964459295.1 of uncultured Thermodesulfobacteriota bacterium. Classification (GTDB taxonomy): domain Bacteria; phylum Desulfobacterota; class WTBG01; order WTBG01; family WTBG01; genus CAZWCD01. The sequence continues at coordinate 3,043 of CAYWLT010000105.1, read as the reverse complement.
TTGATGACGCTGCCGGCTTAAGCAAGTACAAGAGTCGCAAAAAGGAGGCCCTGGCCAAGATGGAATCGACGCGCAGCAATCTGCAGAGGATCGATGACATCATGGTTGAAGTAACCCGGCAACTCAATGCCATCAAGCGCCAGGCCTCCAAATTAAAACGCTACCAGGCGTTGAAGAATGAGATTAAAATCATCGAGCTCTCCCTATCGCATGCCCGGTACCGCTCACTCAAGGATCAACACCAATTGCTGCAGTCATTATGCGAAGAGGGCAAGCATCGGGAAATCAGGGAAAGCGCCGAGGTGAGTTCCCTGGAGGCCGCCTATGAGCAGCACAATCTTGATCTACACCAGGCGGAAAAACTTTTTCAAACCGCCCAGGCAGAACTCTATCAAGTACACGCGGCCTGCCAGAAGGAAGAAAGCAATGCCGAGCATCTCGCAAAAGAGATGGACGCCATCTCAAAGCAGCAGCACCAGCAGCAGAGCACCATTGCATCGCTGAGTCAGCGGATTGCGGAGCATCAGGCGGAAGAGATAGCGCTGCAGGCAAAAAATGCGGAATATATCCATGCCATTGCTGAAAGCACTGTCGCCCTCACCGACCGGGAAAAGCACCTCTGTGCATTGAAAGAGGCCCATGCCCGGTCACGTTCGCAGACCGATGATGAAAAAAACCAGCTCATTGATCTGCTGACCGGGCTTGCCAGTCGCACCAATCACCTTACCCAGCTGGAAAAGAACCACCTGAGCCTGTTACGCAAAATAGATTATACCCGGGAAGAGTCGATGCGCCTCTCGAAGGAACGAGAGACCGCTGAAGATAATCTGGCTCTGCTGCTTGAACAGCAGCGGAGCCAGATGCGGCAGGAAGAGGATCACCGCAGCGAACGGTTGCGCCTGGAAAATCGGATTGCCTCAATCACCGATGATCTGGGCCGCACCGAGGTTTTGTTTAATGAATCGCGGGAGCAGTATGAAAAACTCAAATCGCGGCTCACATCGCTGCAGGAGTTGCATGACAAGTTTGAGGAGTGTGAAAACGGCGTCCGTTCCATAATGCTCCGCACCACCCGTGAGCGCGATGCGTGCAACGGCATCCGCGGCTTGCTGGCGGATTTTATCCAAACCGATCCGCAATACGAGACGGCGGTTGAAGCAATATTGGGAGAGAAGCTCCATTATATTATCGTTGAAAGCCATCGCAGCGGCATCGAAGCGCTGGACTACCTGAAAACCCAGGCGCTGGGAAAGGCAAGCATTGTACCCCTTGACTTGAGATTGTATGCTGCCGAACCCTCAACCCCTCCGGCCGGGGAAACCCGGGCGCTGCCCCTGGGAGCGCTGGTTGCCACCACGGAGGAATATCGCGCGATTATCGATCATCTCCTTGAGGACGTGATCCTGGTCGATTCGCTGTCAACCGCCCTTGCCATCTGGCATAAGAGCGGCAATGGGCACACCCTGGTAACCCTTGACGGCGAAGTGGTCGATCCCACGGGCATCATCACCGGCGGATGCCACAATGGAACGCCGGCGGCCCTTCTCGGCAAGCGCAGGGAGATACTGGAACTGCGTGCACGGCTCGCCGAGTTGATGCCGCGCTGTGAGCAACTGCGGACGGAAAAAGATCGCCTGATCCGACAGCTTGCCGATTGCAAGGAGGAACATGAGCAGTTGAAGGAGCAGTCTCATCGGGAGGCGCTACTGCTCATCGCGCTCAAGCGCGATATCTCTCAGCTGCAGAAAACTGCAGCGGATATTCGGCAACGGGTGGATGTGCTTCAAGCGGACAGGCGGGAATGTGAGTCGGCGCTGGCCGCCGCCACAGAAGAATCGGAGGTGCTCCAGCGGGAAAAGGAGCTCATGAGCGTTCAAAAGGCCGAAAAAGAATATCTGCTCCGGCAGCTGCAGGAGCGCGAGCGTGAGGCCGCCCGGGAGATTGAAATTTTGCAAAGCGAAATCACCGCATTGAAGATAGCCGTTGCCGCGGACAAAGAGAAAAATGAAGGCACGGTTCAAGCCCTGCAGCATGCCCGGAGCAGCCTCAGCCTTCTCCTGGAAGAGCGGCACCGGGTGCATCAAAATGGCGAGGACTTACAAGCGGGATTTGCCTCGCTTACCGACGCGCTGCATCAATCGAAGGATGCGCTTGAGGTGCATCTTGCTTCAAAGCGGGACTGCGAGCAGGCGCTCGATCGCATTCGTCAGGACATCGTCGCCCGGGAGGAGGCCCTTCGTGCCGGTGAGCAGCTCCTCAGGGAGCGCAGGCATTCTCTCGCGGAGGCCAGGTCAAAGCTGCAGGATCTTACGGTACGCATTGCCGAAAGCGGCCTGATCATCAGCCATCTCCTTGCGGATATAGAAGAACGATACCATGTCGACCTTGAGCAGTACAATCCCTCCGATGCCGCGGCAATCGATGGTGCGGCTGATGATGATGCGACTTCAGAAGGGGCATTGTACGAGCTTAAGGAAAAGCTTGAGCGTCTGGGCGAGGTCAATCTTGCCGCGGCAGAGGAGGAGGAGGAACTTGCCAGCCGGTTCCGATTTCTTACCGAGCAACGCGAGGATCTGACCCGGTCGCTTGATTCGCTCCAACAGGCGATAAAAAAAATAAACCGGACCACCCGCGAACGGTTTCTTGAAGCATTCAATCAGATAAATGACCAGTTCAAAAAGGTTTTTTCAGAACTTTTTCAGGGGGGTAAAGCAGAACTCAAACTGACCGATGAAGAAAACATTTTGGAAACCGGCGTCGACATTGTGGCCCAGCCCCCGGGCAAGAAGCTGCAGGACCTTGATTTGCTGTCAGGCGGCGAAAAATCGCTTACCGCATTTGCCCTGCTCATGGCGATTTTTCTGGTCAAACCCAGTCCCTTTTGCGTGCTCGATGAAGCCGACTCAGCGCTGGACGACACCAACGCCAACCGCTTCAACCGTTATCTGCAGAATATGAGCCACCAATCGCAGTTTATAATCATCACCCATAACAAGCTTACCATGCAGGTTGCTCACACCCTCTACGGCGTCACCATGCAGGA
>CAYWLT010000104.1:5077-9887 GCA_964459295.1 uncultured Thermodesulfobacteriota bacterium | reverse complement strand
CACCGGCCGGCGGCAGAAGATAGTGAACCGGATTCGGATCGAAGGTACCGAGCACCTGGACCGGGCGATCGCGCTGGGGAAGGGCGTCATCGCGGTCAGTGCGCATTTCGGCAATTTTACTTTAATCGGCATGAAATTCTGTGCCGAGGGCTATCCATTTTACTCGCTGGTAAAACTTCCCAAATACAAAGCGATGGCAAAGGCGCTGCGCGATCTCCAGGAGAGGCAGCATTCGGGATTCATTTATGTGCAGCCGTGGAAGGAGGCGCTGCAGAACATTCTTTCATGCCTCAGGCGCAATGAGATTGTCTGCATGGTAACCGATGAAAAAAAGAAGCACGCCGGGGTTGAGGTTGATTTTTTCGGGCAGCCCGCCGCGACCGCCCTCGGGCCTGCGGTCATCTCGCTTCGAACCGGGTCCCCGGTGGTGCCGATTTTTATAGTCCGCAACCGGGACGGCACCCATACCATTCATATCGAACCGGCCCTCGAACATTCGGTCACCGGGGAACGCCGGGAGGATGAGCGGGCGCTGACGGCTGCGTTCACCAAGGTGATAGAGCGCTATATCAGGGCATATCCGGAGCAATGGTTCTGGATCAACAGCCGCTGGCGCTATGAGGAGGTATCGTAGGTCTGGCAGTTTGTTGAAAAACAAACCATCTGTGGCTCAAGGGTTACGGCACGACCCGGTATCTTACGACTTGAACGGAGGGCAGGTCCTGGCCGTCCCGCCCTCCGGGCAGGCAGCTTTGCAGAGGCTTCGATACGGGCAGTTGCCATGGGGGTCTGTCGGTCAAAGTGAGAAAGTCGCTGCCGTTCCACCGGTTCCGAATAATTTTGTTGTGACTAAAAAGCCCCCTTCCCTTGAGCCACATACGATTCAGCAAGCTTTATCAGCCTGCGCCACTGCTTTTTAACCGCCTGCTAGAGAAAACCGTATAAAGAGACGAACGTTGAACAATCGCATTGCGGATGTCGGGATGAGGATTTCGGATCGTGACCTTCGCCCGGAATGGTTCGTCTGTTTTTAAATCGGCAATCCGACATCCAAAATCCGCAATGCAAAACCAGTGAGGTGCCCCATCCATGGCCGAACGATACGACACTCCCCCTGAATATCCGGTGCGACTTCATATCCAGACCATCTCGTACTGCAACGCCCACTGCCTTTTCTGCGCCTACCCGGAGGTGGCCGGCCGGATCTCACACGGCATCATGGAAGACGCGGTATATACCAAAATCGTCGATGAGGCCGCGCGCTATCATCCCAAACGCATCTCACTGCTGCTGATGAACGAGCCGCTGCTTGACCGCAAACTGCCCGAGCGCGTTCGCTATGCCAAGCAAAAGCTGGGCGATGCAACGGAGGTGACCATCACTTCCAACGGCTCCCTGCTCACCCCTAAAATCATTGACCGGCTGATCGATTCCGGTCTTGACCGGATCAAGATAAGCATCCAGGGAATAACCAAAGATACCTATGAGCGGGTCATGGGCCTCTCCTATGAAAGGACCGTTTCCGGGATCAACCGGCTGGTGGATACCCTGAAGGAGAAAAAGGCCTCCCGGCCCAAGGTGGTTCTTTCCATGGTCAATGTGGGCCACAACGAGGAAGAGATCAAAAAGTATAAAAGACACTGGAGAGGAAGGGGCATTAAGGCCACCACGGTCGCCTTCGAAAATAAAGGGGGCAACATCAAGGAGGATATTGAACTCCATCCCTTCGGCCTGCAGGCGATGGAGCGGTGTTACCGTTTTAACCGCTGCGCCTACGTCCTTTACAACGGGGATGTCATCCCCTGCTGCGCCGACTGGGCGCGAACGGTGGTGTTGGGAAATGTGAAGGAGCAATCCCTGCATGACATCTGGCACGGTGAAAAGCTCAACGCCATCAGGGACAATTTCCGGGCGGGAAACCATGCCCTGCTTCCTGAAATCTGCCGGAGCTGCAAGGTTACCCGGCTGCGCCGGAGAAGCCACCGCAGCCTCGCCGGCATCTATCAGCGGATCGCCGGTTATTTTCAGGATCAGCGGAGGGCGTGAGCGATGACCACCATTCTCCAGATTGACCGGCAGCGGCTTACCGGCCAGGCCATGCGGACCTTGAGCGAGGTCCGGGGGATTAAGAAGCGGGGCTACCGGGTGATCCTTGCCTGCCAGCCGGGGACTTACCTGGAAAGAAGCGGACACGAGCACGCGCTCGAGCTGCTGCCGCTGGACATGAACCGCTTCCCGTCCGCGCTGCGCAAGCTTTTGCTTTTTTTGAAACGGGAACGGGTCGATCTGATCAACGCCCACGGCTACCGTGATCACCTGCTCAGCCTGCTGGCGGGAAGAATCGCCGGGGTAAAGGTCCTCATCCGGACCAAGCACAACCATGTTCCCCTCAAGGGAGGCGCATTCAGCCGGTTGATCTACGGGCGCCTTACCGACCGGATCATCGCCATATCCGGCCACATAAAAAATGTGATGATCGGGTCGGGCATCGATCCCTCCCGCATTACCGTCATTCATACCTCGGTGGACCTCGACTATTTTTCGTCCCGGCCTAAAAATGAGTGTCTGATGCAGGAGTTCAGGCTCGCGCCCGGCTATCCGGTCATCGGCTCGGTTGCCCGCCTGTCCGACCGGAAGGGGATGCCGTTTCTGCTGGACGCGCTGAAGCTGCTGAAGGATGAGGGGAGACAGTTTTCCTGCCTTATCGTCGGCGGGGGAGGCAGCTCGTCGGAGGAAAAGATAGCGCTCTTAAAGCAAAAGGCGGAGACACAAGGGCTGACGCCACGTCTGGTTTTTACCGGGCTGCGCGGTGATATTCCGGAGATCCTCTCGCTCATTGACTATTTTGTCCTTCCCTCCCTGGACGAGGGGCTGGGAAGGTCTCTGGTGGAAGCCATGGCGGCGGGGAAGCCGGTGGTGGCGTCGCGGGTGGGCGGCATACCCGAGGCGGTTGAAGACGGGAAGACCGGAATCCTTGTTCCCCCCGGCGATGCCCGTGCGCTGACGGAGGCGCTGTCGGTCATGCTGGACAATCCGGCGCGGGCTTGGGAGATGGGACGGCGGGGGCGGGAGCGGGCGGAGAGGCTCTTCGATGAAGAGCGCATGGTCGACGGTATCTGCGCTCTCTACCGGGAGCTGCTCGGAGAGTCTTCCCCCGGCAAGGAGGCACTGCCGGTCACGGAATGATGTCCCCGTTGTAAAATATCTTCGCGGAAAGTCGACGGCAACTTCCCAATGAAACTAATTCATACCGCCAAGGGAGTGAGGCGTGTTCTCAAATCTGACTGGCCATCTGAGAAGGTTGGATATTAAGCTCACTATTTATTATACCCTGCTGCTCATGCTACTCACCGGCATCATATTGCTTTTCATTTATGTGCGCCTGGGGAGGACGCTTTTAAAACAGGCGGACAGGATCTTGCAGGATGAAATGACTGAACTCACCCGCGGCAACGGGCACACCGGCGCTGATTTTACACTCGCCTGCGAGAGATATTCCCTGGAGACAGCGCACCGGCGTTACTATCCCGTGTTTTTTAGAGTGTTAACCCTTGGGGGAGGGGTTTTTTTTCAGAATTTTGAAGGCGCCGATATCCCGCTTCCCGCACTTGACCCTCATACGCCGTTGTTGTACACGGTCCGCCTCTTTGACAAGCCCACTCCCTTTCGTGTCTACCTGCATGAGCACACTCTTGTTGATGGCACACAATATATCATCGAGATGGGCACACCCCTCAAATTTCTGGAGGATGTGCTGAGTAACTATGCGGCCAATGTTATGATTCTCATCCCCATCATCCTTATACTGAGCGTCACCTGCGGCATACTGGTTTCGAGAAAGCCCCATCTGATTATAAAAAGCATTGTCGCCACCACCGACGGCATCAATGCCCAGAACCTGCGGCAGCGCCTGCCGCTAACCCCGGCAGCCGGCGACGAAACGCGGGATCTTATCACGGCCATTAACGCCATGATGGACAGACTGGAAAAGGCATTCGGGGAGATTAAGTGCTTTACCTCGGATGTTTCCCATGAGCTGAGAAATCCCCTGTTTGCGCTGAAAGGAACGATCGAGGTGGCCCTGACGGATCAGATCGCCGGCGAAGAATATCACCGGGTCTTACATGATTGCATGGAGCAGGTGAACGGGTTGATCAAAATGGTCAACGATCTTTTCCTGATCTCCCGCTTTGAGCTGAAGAACGTTGCCCTGGAGCTGTCGGATCTCAATCTCAGCGAAGTGCTGGATGATCTCTATGATTTTTTTCTTCCCCTTGCCCGGGAAAAAAGGATACAGTGCGCCATGGAGCGGAGCGACATCGTTCGCGTCAAGGCCGACAAGACAAAGATCTACCAGCTCATGAGCAACCTGATTGAAAACGGAATCAAGTTCACCCCCGAAGGCGGCGCGGTGACGATGCGGTTGAGCGCCGACGATGATGATGCGGCGGCGACCTTCACGGTGAGCGACAACGGGCCGGGCATAGCGGAAGCCGAACTCCCCCATATCTTCAACCGCTTTTACCGGGTTGATAAAGCGCGGACGGGATCCGCGCCAAGGGGAAGCGGCCTGGGGCTTTACATCTGTAAAAAAATAGCGGAGGCCCACGGGGGAAGCATCACGGCTGAGCCGAACAAAGACAAAGGTGTAAGCTTTATCGTTAAACTGCCCATCAACTGACGGGGGTGTCTTCACTCCTCCTTGCAGACAGGGTGCGGAACTTCCCTTCTGCTCCTGCCCTTCGATGTTCCCATGTCCGGCGCGCGGCAAAGGCGTTGCCTGTGCCCCATTTCCCGCGGAAACAATTAA
>CAYWLT010000104.1:0-4977 GCA_964459295.1 uncultured Thermodesulfobacteriota bacterium | reverse complement strand
GTCCGGCGCGCGGCAAAGGCGTTGCCTGTGCCCCATTTCCCGCGGAAACAATTAATTCATGTAGGATCCCGCAATGCAGGGGATGTATTGGTAATCAGCAGAAGCGCTTTGTTTTCCTTGAGCACGGTGAAGGTAGTGTGAAAATCTTTATCCAGCTTGCTCAGATTGCTCTTAGAGATAAAGCAGAATTGTTGTTGTTTGCTTTCAAAGAAATCGAGCATCTGTTCCCTGGATTTTATCCGTTTGACGTGTTTGCGGCTGTAAAAGACGCTGCTGGGATATATTCTGCCGTAGTTGAACAAGGCGCCGGTGTCCTCGATACCATCAGCGCCGAAAAAAAAAGATTTGGTGGACCGCCACTCTTCTAACTGAGGAGAAACAAGGTGTATGCAAAGCATAAAGAAAAAACCGATAACCGCCGCCATGGCAAAAAACAATCTCCATCTTTTTCCCGCGCAATCGGTCTTGGCTAGGATGATGCCGGAACTTATGAATAGGGCGCAGGGAATCAGACCGGGGAAGAGGAGGCTCCGGAACCGTACAAACACAACGATTAATCCGGCACATCCAACAACCAGCAATGAAACGGCCAGGGTAAGAAGCGTACGCTTCATACCATTAAGCACGGTATAATCATCGCGCTCAGTAAGGTACCGGTGCCAGATGTTACCCACCAGGAGAGCAAGGGGAGGGGCAATGGGCAGGAGGTAGCTGGCTAACTTACACCGGCACAAGGAAAAAAAGAGGAAGATACCTGCAAACCAGAGGAAGATAAACAGCAGTTCCGGTTGTTCGTCCATGCGTTTTTGCCATCCCGCCGCAACAAGATGCTTGAATGAAAGCGGGAGAAAAAACGACCAGGGAAAGAAGGTGCCGAGGAGAACCGGAATGTAATAATACACGGGATGAGGATGCCCATATCCGCCAAAAAATCTCCCGATCGTTTCATCGAAGGCAAGGGCATTGATATTTTCTGATGCTGAAAATACAAAGCAGTAAGCGTATATATACCAGGGGAGGGTAATTGCCATAAAAAGAAGACTTCCCCGGAACAGCGCACCCTTGCGGATGTTCATTAGATTGCCGGTCAGCAGAAGAAACGCAATAATGATCAAAGCAGGGAGAATCGCGCCCACCGGCCCTTTGGTGAGTGTTCCCAGCGCGAGCGAGAGGATGCAAATAAGAAAATACCTGTTTCTGTCCCCCTGATGCCGGTAATGTAAGAAAAAACTCATCAGGGAGGCGGTAATAAAAAGACTGAGCACCATATCCGTCGTCGCGGCCCGGGCCATGACCGCGTACAAGGCCGTGGAAGCCAAAATGAGAGCGGCCGCCAATCCGACCCCGTGATTGAACACCCTTTTGCCGAATACATACGTAAGACCTACCCCCAGGCACCCGGCAATTGCCGACCAGATGCGGGCAGAAAATTCACTAACCCCAAGCGTTTTATACGCTGAAATCATCAACCAGTAAAAAAAGATGGGTTTATTTAAGCGCGCCTCGTAATTAAAATAAGGAATGAGCCAGCTCCGCAGCTCGATCATCTCCCGCGCCGACTCGGCATAGCGCGGTTCATCGTAGTCCAGCAATGCCGGTGCGCCCAAACGATGGAAAAACATGCAGTAGACAAGCGTCGGCAGAAGAAAAAAAGCGTCAGGTTATGCTTGCGAAATAAATCCATTGAGCTTCCCGTTCAATTATCAGAATGAATGATTCGTCTGACTATGAGGCAATCTCGCTTATCAGCATTTTAAATTGGTCCCGGAAAATTTTCTTTTCAAACGCAGCGATATTATGCTTAATGCCGGTTCGGTAAACCCCGTCAAAGAGATGCTGCGAAACGATATGCGGCAGTTCCCGGACCTCCCGATTTACGGTGCCGATCCCTTGCTCCTCAATAAAAGCAACATTCATTTTTTCCCAGTGGATCAGACGGGTTGTGGCGTCTATCACCATGGGCAGCTCCCGATGGATGGCCTCAAAAATGGTGACCGGTCCCGATTTGGTGACGATGAGATCGGCGACCCCCATGAGATCGGCAATCCGCGGCGTGAAAGGCAATACGTGCCTTTTAATGTGTGACGGGGACGGCACGGAGCGGACTTTTTCATACAGCTTGCGATTGCGTCCGGTGCCGATAATCAGCTGAATCGGTTGATTGATTTTGGCCATCTCGCGGGCAAATCTGATGGTTTGGTCAGCGCCGGCCGCACCCATCAGGAGGATGACAATGGGACTCTCATTGCTGAGTGCGAACGCTTCCTTGATACGCCGCGGATCTGCGGGGGCGATGAACGACGGGCGGACCGGAAAGCCGGTGATTCGGATTTGTTTCATCTCCAGTCCGGCGGGCGCGATGGTTGCCCGTATCGATGGGCTGTCATGGGGGAGGCATAAGAACAGGTGATCACGCTTCTCCTGTTCCAGACCATATATGTATGTAGTAGAATCAAGATCGACTGATACGATCAAAAAGGGGATTCCCAGTTCTCCCGTAGCTGCCGCTATGGGCGCATTAAAATAAGGCATGACCGAAATCACCAGATCGGGCCGCTCCCGCTCGAGATATGCTTTCATGAGTTGCTTGATGCGCTGCGAAGCACCGGCAATGAATGAACGGCCAAATTTTAACGAATAGAGATTGAGCAGACCATACAGGCTCCTCATCTGAAGCCAGTTGTAAAGATCTTCACCATTGAATCGGCCGCGGCTCAGGCGCCGGATGGGATCAAGTGAGGCAAGGATATCGGTAATAATGTTAACCGGTATGATCGCGTGGCAGCCATTGAAATACCCGCTGATTGCATCGGCTGCAGCTATGTGGCCGCCACCCCCTCTGCTAAAGAAAACCAATAGTTTTTTTCGTCGATCCGCTCTATGACCTTTCAAGTGCTGATTGCTCCGAAGCAGTGAATTTATTTAATTTAGGGAACTTTTAACTATTCATTTCCGGTCATTCCCGGCGCGATCGGAAAATCCGGCCGTTTGATTTTTCCGGATTCCCGCTGGGGTTTGCCCCGCACTTGAGGCGGGGCGGGAATGACCGAGATCGTGCATTGTTTGCATTTTTAGAGGCGCCCTTCTTTTATACCATTATCTTTACTTGTTTTCAAAATAGTTATGAGGCTTGGCAGGATGGTCAGAACCAAAAACAACTGTACCGCCAGTCCGGAAATAATGGCGACGGCCAGCGGCCGCTGCATGGCGGCGCCCTGACCGATGCCGAGGGCCAGGGGCATCAGCGCCAGCATTGCGGCCAGGGTCGCCATCGCGATGGGGCGCATGCGGTTTTTGCCGGCCTCGATCAACCGCACCGTCAGTTCAGCACAGCCCGCCAGTGCCGTGAACTCCGAATAATAGATGATCGATACCTCCGTGACAATGCCCACGACCATGGTCATTCCCATCATCGCGGTGATGTTCATCTCCGTTCCGGCCATCCACAGCCCGATGAAACCCGCCGCCATCGCCGGCAAGGTAATCTGAATGGCCATTTGCCCTGCCGGCCGGTCGCCGCACCGGATATTTACCACCACCCGGGGAAAATCAACCTTTGGAAACAGGCTGACCGGAAGCGCCGGCACGCCGGCCAGACCGGCGAGGGCAAAGGAAATCAGCAGGAACATGACCGACCGGTGGTGACACTGCAGCCACTGATTAAGGTTGATCTTCGGGAATTGCTCGAGGATCGCGACGCGGAGGGCAGCCTCCTGGCTCTCATATCCCTTGCGCAAAGCCATCAGGTCCAGCCGCCGCTGCTCCAGGTCCGCGACGATGTCCTGCTCCGGAGGAAGGTCCAGGCGGGAAGGAAGGACAACCCCCTGTCGCAGCGCGACAGGGGTCTGGGGTGGAAAACCCAGCATCTGATTGAGTTCCAGATGTTGTTCACGGACCTGCTTCAGAAGATCCGCCAGATCGGCCTGGGCCTGGTTGCCGGTCGTTTCAGCGGCGGAGAGGTCCAATTCGGTCATCAGCCCCTCCTGCACCGCCTGGCGGACCTGCCTGAGGTTGGCTGCAAACCGGTCCTTCATGTCCCGGGCGAGAGAAACCCGCTCCCGGAGGCTGAGCAGACGATAAACCGACAGCCGGGCTGCCTGGGCCACCTGCCACTCCTGCCAGGCCACTTCCAGGTCCACGCTGTCGCGGTTGGCGCGGGCGCTGTCGGTCTTCGCCCGTCGCGCGATCACAGCGCTAACATCCCAGCTCATGCCGTAGCCGTAGCCGGTGAAGGTGCCTGCGGTTGCCCCTCCCGTAACCGGCTCCAGGCTTGCCGACAGTTGTGGATTGGGGAGCAGCCCGGCCTGCAGCAGTTGAGCGTCGGCCAAGGCCCTTCGATCACGTGCCGCTCGGAGCGAGGGATTCGCTATCACCGCGAGCACGGCGGCTTCATCGGGGGAAAGTCCCTGGTCCGGTTTCATCTCCAGGGGGTGCAGGAGAGGATGTTTGATCTCGCGGGCAAGGATGCACAGGTCGGCCATGTCGGGAGGTTGCAACTGAGCATGAATCGCCTCCGGGTTGATGGGCATGGGGCGGTACCTGACACAGGCGCTCAGTCCGAGAAACGCGATGATCGCCCATCTTCTGCGCAAAAACAGTTGGCGATCCATCAAGACCTCGTGGCCTCCTTCGACACAATAGAGTACAGACGGTATTCCTTGTCGCCGCCACCTTGGTGTTTTAAGAGGGTTTGTACCCTTTCCGCATGTTCCAAGATGGTAAGCATATCTGACGGTGCATTGCGCACCAGTGCCAGCACGGCTTTCGCGCCGGGATCGTCAAGCAGCGCGAGGAGGTCTTGTTCCGACTGCAGAACCGGCACCGTCCGACCCAGATAGAAAACCGCGCCTCCCCTTATAGCCTCATTGGGATGATAAAGGTAAATGGGAGCACCGACACTTTCTGCCTTCCTGAAAATAAACCGATGCGAATTCTCGGGGGTATCGGCCCGCGCGACAAAGATGAGGCAAACGGCAA
>CAYWLT010000103.1:0-10014 GCA_964459295.1 uncultured Thermodesulfobacteriota bacterium | reverse complement strand
ACCCGCAAGGGGGTTGAACGCTGCGTGCGCTATGCCTACGAATTATGCCGGAAGCGAGGCAAGCATAATAAGCTCACCCTGTGCGGTAAGACCAATGTGCTTACCTATGCCCATGACCTCTGGCAGCGGGTTTTTGACGAGGTGGGAAGGGAGTACCCGGATATTACCACCAATTATGCCAATGTGGACGCGATCTGCATGTGGATGGTTAAAAATCCGGAATGGTTTGATGTAATTGTCACGGATAATATGTTCGGCGATATCATCACCGACCTGGGCGCCATGATTCAGGGGGGAATGGGCATAGCGGCGGGAGGAAACATCAATCCCCAGGGCACCTCCATGTTTGAGCCCATCGGCGGATCAGCCCCGAAGTACACCGGAAAAAACATGGTTAATCCGCTTGCCGCGATCTCCGCCTGTCAGATGATGCTTGAGAACCTCGGGGAAGGGGATGCCGCGAAAATGCTCGAAAAGGCCATGGTGGCGGTTTTGTCACAGTTGAAAAGCCTTTCTGCCGGGAAAATGGGTTATACGACTACCGAGGTGGGTGATCTGGTTGTTGCGGCAATCGCGGCACAGTAAATCGAAGCCAAGGGTGCTCCCCATACCCCGTCGGTTCGTACGGGCGCAGATAAGGCAGCATCGTTTTTCCGTACAATAAGAAACTTCTTGAACATGGTATTCTTACTCTATGAATAATCAGTGAAAATTACGATTATATTTAATCCGGTTGCGGGCGCCGGGAAACGGAAAAAGCTAAACCGGGCAGTGGGCGTATTGTGCGGACGAGGCATCCGCCCGAAGATCCGGGAAACGACGAAGCAGGGGGATGCCCGCCGTTTTGCAGCAGAGGAGGCTGAACGGGATACCGAAGTTGTCATAGCGGCGGGCGGCGACGGCACCATCAACGAGGTCGCCAATGGACTTGCGGGCAGCCGGGTTGCTCTCGGGGTAGTGCCCTTGGGGGTGGCAAATCTGCTCGCACTGGAAATGGGGATACCGGCGGATCCGGCCCTGGCGGTTGAGATCATTTTGGGCGGCGCCACCCGGTTGATCAACCCGGGATATGTGGTCCTGGAAGATATAGACAGCGGAAAGGAAATAAGGCGCTTTTTTCTACTGATGGCGGGCATTGGTTTTGACGGCGGCATCCTGCATGACATAAACCGGTCACGGGTTGAAAGCTGGGGTAAGGCGGCCTATGTGATGGCCGGTATGCGGGCCATGGCAAAGTATACCAAGACCGCCTTTTCGGTTCGGTTTGATAGTCGGGAGGAGTTGCTTGCCTACAGCGCAGTGGTGGGAAAGTCGCGATTCTATGGCGGCAAATTTATGGTGACCCCCCGCGCCTCCCTGCTGGATGAATCCTTGGATGCATGCGTATTTACATCCCCGGGGCCATTGCGGATGCTAAAACACGCCGTGAACGTTCTTATCGGCCGCCATCCCGCTCAAGGCGGCGTATATTACGCCAAGGCTCGCGAACTGGACATCGACTCCCGCGACAAGGTGTACATTCAGGTGGATGGTGATTACCTGGGCAGACTCCCTGCCCGTCTGGGTGTTGGCAAAAATGCGCTGCAGATCGTGGTGCCGGGATGAGTTCGGTGCCACCCCTTTGATGGAAACGGGCCAATCCCTTCGCGGGATGATCGAATCAGCTTAACCCAAACAAATAAAGGGGGAGGGATGTATGAAACTACCGAACTACATTACGGTTGAAGAAGTGCAAAGGGTATGCAAGGCGGCAGGTCTGCGGGACTGGACGCGACTGCCGGAACCGAAGATTACCATCGCCGAGGCAAAAAAAATACTGCGCATGGTAAACACCACGCGCATGCCCATTGATCCGGAAGAGTTCAGGGCCGGGCTTGATGTTGAGCTGGAGCACGGCATCCGCTTCAAGGACGCCAACGTCACCAACAATCATCCCATTTTAACCGGGAAAATCGTGCTGGCGCACCTCAAGGAATCGCTCGATTATTACAAGCTGCTCGAGGTGGCAGAGCTCGAGGGGGATCTGCTTAAGGCGATTGCCAAGGGCGACAGCGCTACAACAAAAAAGGTGTATAAAAAGCTTGCCGCCGCGAAAATCACGCTCGGCAAGGCGGAAGCCATTAGGGTAGGGCGGTAAGAGCGATTGGTGCCGAATCCGACATTTCTTATAAGCTCATGGAGGAAACGTCGATTACGTTTATCAAGCCGCCCTTTCCACCCCGGGCACCCGCAAGCAACAAGGAGGACGAAATGGCAGCACCGAGATGGTTGGTAATGGCCTGTTTTACAGTTGTTATGCTGCTTCTCGCATATATTCCTCTCCATGCCGCTGACTGGGATGGTGATGGCGTAGATGACTCCATTGACAACTGTTTTAGTACCGTGAACCCGGATCAACAGGATGATGATGCGGATGGATTCGGTAATGCCTGTGATTATTGTGATGGGAACGGGCAGTACGATCTGGATGAGGACGGCTTATGTGACCTGGATGATAACTGCTATTCCGTTTACAATCCCGATCAGTCGGACAGCGATGGCGACGGCTACGGGGACGTCTGCACCGCGAACATTCCACTGAGCTATCCGGTTGAAACCTTCCGGGGCAGTTACGAGAGCATCGGGAGACAGATTGCCAAGCGATATCCCGATACGCTTATCTATGTTGCAGACATATTTTCGCGCCTGGGCGTAACCGCACGAGTGGTTCAGGGACGCTATGACGAAATCGAAGACCTAATCCCGCAAAGCATAAAAGACCATATACGGGGCATGGCGCACGGTCTGCAGGAAGCTCGCTCAATTGAATACCAAAAGGCCTGGGATATGGTATTGCTTTGCGCTTTCGCCATCGATGCCCTGAATATCCCTGATAAACCCGGTGCCAGCGGCCTGGATACGGGCTGTACCGCTTTTGCCGTCTCATCCCCGGCCGGCACCTTTCTGGCGCATAACACCGATAATCAGAAAACCACGGAACATAACGGATCCATCCTGCGCATTGTGCCGAACAACGGCGACAATTCATACATTCACCTTTTTACGCCGGCATTTGTTGATGTCGGACTCGGCATGAATGATAAGGGGATCGGCATTACCTATAACGTCGGCAGGCCCAACAACCACCCCCTTCCCGGACTCCCCCCGCTCTTCATGGTGCGTCGGGTTATGGAAAAGGCGGCAACCCTGCAGGAGGCGGTAGAGTATTTCACCGATTTCTTAGACCGGGGCAACAGCTACGGTTATAACGGCACCATATTTCTGCTGGTGGATTTCAAAGATTCATCAATGGCAAAGATACAAATCAAGTCCGATGATTATAAGGTGTCCCATGGAGAGCAGCTTAAACCGGGAGTTACCTACATAGCCACGACCAATCATTTTGATGACGATTTTGCACCGCTTTCTCCGGAAGATAAGGCTGGGAGTTCCACCATATCATCTCTCGCCCGGTGGGATCGCCTGATGGAACTATTGCCCCAATTTGACACCTATGACCTTGATACCTGCTTTTCCATCCTGACCGATCACGGCGACGGTAAACCGGGACCCAACACGATTTGTCGGGATAGCGGGACGCCGTTCGGCACGGCTACAACCCTCACCAACATTTTTACCGCCGATGCCCTTTACTATACGACGGGAAGGCCGGATCGCTATCTGGAAGTATACGGTGCACCGATCCGGATTGAGCTTAAACCGACGGGATTGTGCGCGGCGGAACTGCTGTACGGCGAACGATCTGAAGAGGTGCGTCTGCTCAAACGCTTCAGGGACACGGTTTTGCAGGAAATGCCGGACGGAAAGAAGCTTATCCAGCTGTATTACCGCATCAGTCCTGATATGGTGTCAGCGCTACAAAAGCATGCCGCGGTTCGGGTTTCCCTGAAGACCCTGCTCGACCAACTGCTGCCGCTGCTTCGATGGGCAACCGATTGATGGCAGCCGACGCCGCCCCCGGCTATTGAACCGGCCGCGGCGGCATTGCTGAAACCCCGCTATGAAAAAAGAAAGAATTATCCATCCGACGCTGGAAACATTCAAAGAGATGGCCGGCCAGGGAACCATTATTCCGGTCTACGCCGAGATCCTCGCGGACATGGACACCCCGGTCTCGGCCTATAAGAAATTGGGGGCACACGATTACTCCTTCCTTTTAGAGAGTATGGAAGGAGGGGAAAAATGGGCCCGCTACAGCTTTATCGGCTTCGAGCCGGCGCTCATTTTCAGAAGCAAGGGTACCACCGCCGAATTGATACGAGACGGCGTGGTTATTCGCCGCTTCGAAAGTGCCGATCCCCTCGGCCTTTTGCATGAAATCATGCAGGAATACGTGCCGGTGGAAAACCCCGCTTTGCCGAGGTTTTTCGGGGGAGCGGTTGGTTACCTGAGCTACGATATGGTTCGCTTCATTGAACGTTTGCCGGCTCAGGCAACCGATGATTTGAGCCTCTACGATGCCGTTTTTATGATTACCGAGACCATTCTGATCTTTGACACGCTGGGTAATACCATAAAAATAGTCTGCAATGCCCATGTCGACGGCAGCGACCCGGCGGAAAATGTTTATGCGCGGGCAAAGGATAAAATTGAAAAAATCATAACCCGCCTGCGCCGGCCTGCCCCGGCCATCTCCTCAGAATCATTCGGGACCGAACCGGTTGCCGTGTCCTCAAACATGGAACCCGATCGCTTCGAATCCATGGTAGCTAAGGTCAAGGAATATATTGCGTCAGGCGACATCATCCAGGCGGTGGTGTCGCAAAGGTTTCAGGCGAAACTGGAAGGTGAAAGCTTCAACCTCTACCGGGCAATCCGGCGGATCAATCCCTCCCCCTACATGTATTACCTGACCCTGGGGGATTTGACCATTGTCGGCGCATCCCCGGAAGTGCTGGTGCGGATGGAGGACCGGCACATCGAACTGCGACCTATTGCCGGAACCCGCCCGCGGGGTAAAACGGAGGAGGAAGACGCGGGTTTGGTTAAAGACCTGCTCAGCGATCCCAAGGAGATTGCAGAACATGTCATGCTGGTAGACCTGGGAAGGAACGATGTGGGCAGGGTGTCCCGGGCGGGCACGGTCACCGTTCCGGAGTTTTTAATCATTGAAAAGTACTCGCATGTCATGCATATTGTATCCGATGTGCGGGGCATACTGCAGCCGGACAAGAACAGCTTTGATGTCTTAAAGGCATGCTTTCCAGCGGGAACGGTATCCGGCGCTCCTAAAGTGCGTGCCATGGAGATTATCGAAGAGCTGGAACCCTACACCAGGGGTCCATACGCGGGTGCGGTAGGCTATTTCAGCTTTTCCGGGAACATGGATTTCTGCATCGTCATCAGGACGCTGCTGATTAAAAATGGCACGGTTTACTTTCAGGCGGGGGCAGGTATCGTCGCCGATTCCCGTCCCGATAAAGAGCTTCAGGAAACGGTCAACAAGGCACGCGCCATGCTAAAGGCGCTGCATATGGTCAAAGAGGGTATTGAATAGCCATGCTGCTGATGATCGATAATTATGATTCATTCACCTATAATCTGGTGCAATACTTTGGCGAGCTTGGCGAATCCATAGAGGTGTTCCGTAACGACGCCGTCAGCATGGCGGAAATTGAACGGATCGCTCCGGAATGCCTGGTCATATCGTCCGGCCCCGGCAGGCCGCTGCAGGCGGGAGTTTCCCTGGATGTAATCCGCAGATTCAAGGGCGTTGTGCCGATTCTGGGGGTCTGCCTGGGTCACCAGTGCATCGGCGAGGCATTCGGCGGCAACATCGTATCAGCGCCGCGCCTGATGCACGGAAAAACCTCTCCCATCCATCACCGTGGGGAGGGGCTGTTTGAGGGACTGCCCAATCCTTTCGAGGCGACCCGCTATCACTCCCTGATCATCGAGAAGGAAACGCTGCCGGCCTGCCTGACCATGACCGCATGGACCGAGGAACAGGAGATTATGGCGGTTTGCCACAAGGAATACATGATCCATGGGGTTCAGTTTCATCCCGAGTCCATCCTGACCCGGGAAGGAAAGCGCCTGTTGACAAATTTCTTGGCCCTTGCCGGAAAAGGTGCTCATTGATTGCCGCGGCCATTGCAAAACTCATCGCGCGTACCGATCTGACGGAAGAAGAGATGGCCGGGGTCATGACCGCCATCATGTCCGGAACCGTCTCAGCGGCACAGATGGCCGCCTTTCTGGTGGCCATGCGCATGAAGGGCGAGTCGGTGACCGAGCTTACCGCCGCCGCGCGGGTGATGCGGGCCATGGCGGAAAAACTGGACGGCGATCCCGGCACTGAAGGCCTGCTCCTGGACACCTGCGGTACCGGGGGCGATTCCATGACAACCTTTAACATATCGACCGTCGCCTGTTTTGTCATCGCCGGATCCGGGGTCAAGGTGGCGAAGCACGGCAACCGCGCGGTGTCCAGTTCCTGCGGCAGCGCGGATTTGATGCAGGCACTGGGGGTTAAGGTAGAGCTGCCGCCGGCACGGGTTCGGGAATGCATCGAGCATGTCGGGATGGGTTTCTTATATGCCCCGTTTTTCCACCGAGCCATGAAACACGCCGCTCCCGTCCGGAAGGAAGTCGGGGTACGAACAATTTTTAACCTGCTGGGCCCGCTTACTAATCCCGCCAGGGCGGGCGCCCAGTTGCTCGGCGTCTATACCGATGAACTGACCGAAATATTCGCCCGCGTGCTTATCAATTTGGGTTGCGGTCATGCCCTTATCGTTCACGGGGTTGACGGATTGGATGAAATTACCATTACCGGCACGACACGCATAACCGAGGTGCGGCGGCATGAGATGCGCACCTATTCGTTTGATCCACAATCTCTGGGAATGAAGCTGGGTCGGATGGAGGAGCTAATCAGCCGGGGCATTGATGACAACCTTGCCATGTGCCGTGAGGTGCTTGCGGGCGGAGGCGGCGCGCGACGGGATATTGTGCTGCTGAACAGCGCTGCCGGATTGATTGCGGCGGGAAGAGCGGCCGATTTCAGACAGGGGATCGCCCTGGCCGCCGAAACTATCGACAGCGGGCGGGCGCGGACTGTGCTGGACCGGCTGGTGGATTTTACCAACGGATAGTGATCCATGTTCATCGATGAAATTATTGCGAATAAACAAATCGAACTGACACGGTGGAAGCGGGAGCGGCCGATCGAAATGCTCATCCGGGAACTCCCGGGGGCAGCCCCGCGCAGGAATTTCCGGCAGGCCTTGCAGCCTTCCCGCGCTGCGGACGGAACCAGTGCGCTGCGCGTTATAGCCGAGATCAAAAAGGCTTCACCTTCAAAGGGTTTGCTGCGGGATAATTTTGACCCGGTGGCTATTGCGAAAGTCTATGAGACCTGCGGTGCCGCTGCGATTTCGGTGCTGACCGACCGTCGGTTTTTTCAAGGCGGGCTCGAGTATCTCAGCGCGGTGCGTGCGGTAACCACCGTGCCAATCCTGATGAAGGACTTTATCATTGATCCCTACCAGCTCTACCAGGCGCGCGTGTACGGCGCCGATGCCGTGTTGCTGATAGCGGCACTACTGGACCCCGGCCGCCTTGCAGAATTATCTGAGACGGCCGCCGGGCTCGGGCTGAGCGCGCTGGTTGAGATCCATTCAGACGATGATCTTAACCGGGCGCTTGCTGCCAACGCAGAGATTGTGGGAATCAACAACCGGGACTTGAGAACCTTTCAGGTAACGGTTGATACCACCCGTCGGCTTGCCCCCCGGATCGGCCCCGGGAAGCTGGTCGTCAGTGAAAGCGGCATTGACTCGCGGGAGCTGATGCTTTCACTTGCTGAAGAGGCGGGGGTACACGCTTTTCTTGTGGGCGAGGCACTTATGCGCTCAAGGGACTTGGGAGCGGCATTACGCTCTCTGCTGAATTGAAAAGGACAAACGGATGAAACTACCTGATCGATCGGGGCATTATGGCATATACGGCGGGCGATACGTCTCTGAAACACTGATGCCCGCTCTGCTTGAACTCACTAATGCATATACGCGCATAAAACGGGACCCTTCGTTCAAAAAGGAATGCGACTATTATTTTCAACACTATGTGGGGAGGGAAACGCCCCTTTATTATGCCGAACGTTTCAGCCGCCGTGCCGGCCGGGCGAGAATATATTTAAAGCGTGAGGACCTGAATCACACCGGAGCCCACAAGATAAACAACACCATCGGCCAGATGCTTCTGGCCCGGCGGATGGGTAAAACGCGGATTATTGCCGAAACCGGGGCCGGACAGCACGGTGTTGCCACCGCCACGGTGGCCGCTCGGTTTGGATGCGCCTGCACCATTTACATGGGAGATGAGGATATACAAAGACAGTCCTCCAATGTGCTGCGCATGAAGCTTCTGGGCGCTGAGCTGAGACCGGTATCTTCAGGAAGCAAAACCCTCAAGGATGCCATGAATGAGGCCCTGCGCGACTGGATCACCAATGTCCGGACCACTTTCTATATAATCGGCTCGGTTGCCGGTCCGCATCCTTACCCGCAGATAGTTCGTGATTTTCAAAAAGTGATCGGTGAAGAGACCAAGAAGCAAATCATGGCCCGGGAGGGCCGACTGCCTGATTACATTGTAGCCTGCGTGGGGGGAGGCAGCAATGCCATGGGTATATTCTATCCATTTCTCAAGCATGGACAGGTGCGACTGATCGGCGTTGAAGCGGCGGGTGAGGGCATTGCGACCGGCCGTCATGCCGCATCTTTATGCGCGGGCAGCGTCGGGGTGCTGCACGGCAATAAAAACTACCTGCTGCAGGACGACCATGGCCAGATCCGCCCCGCCCATTCAATTGCTGCCGGCCTTGACTACCCCGGTGTAGGTCCCGAGCATTGCTATCTGCGTGATAGCAAACGGGTCACCTATGTTTCGGTCAATGACCGGGAGGCCCTCAAAGGGTTCCAGACGCTTTCCCGCACCGAAGGCATTATTCCGGCACTGGAAAGCGCGCATGCCCTCGCTTATGCCATGAAGCTTTCGGCCCGATTAGGTAAAAAGGACCTGGTGGTAATAAATCTATCCGGGAGGGGGGACAAAGATCTCCACATTGTCTCGGACCTCATGGACGTGAAGCACAAATGAATCGGTTGTGGCTCAAAAGTCCCACCCCTTGAGCCACATGCTGTTCAGCAAGGCGTATCAGCCTGCGTATGCTTTTTCAACAAACGGTTAGTGCATCCGGCAGGCGCCATAACGCAAAACCACCGAAAACAGGGACTGTCATGAGCAGAATCAGCCGGACCTTTGAGCAATTGCGGAGGGAAAAAAAGAAGGCCCTCATCCCGTTCATTACCGCAGGTTATCCTGACCTGCCTACCACCCGGGCGCTTATTTTTGAATTTGAAAAGTGTGGGGCGGATTTGGTGGAGCTGGGCGTGCCTTTTTCCGATCCCATGGCTGACGGGCCGCTCATCCAGTACGCCTCGGAACAGTCCCTGTCCCATGGCACCACGCTGGATGATATTTTGCGGCTGGTTGCGGCGGTAAGGCGCAGGACCTCTATTCCGATCATCCTGATGGGATACTATAACCCTTTTTTTAAATTCGGACTGGAGCAATTCACCCGCCAGGCGGCGCAGGCCGGGGTTGATGGCGTTCTGGTGGTTGACCTTCCCCCCGAGGAGGCCTCCGAGATGAAATGTTTCGCGGATCGGGCCGGGCTGAATCTCATTTTCCTGCTTGCGCCGACCAGCGGGCCAGAGCGGATTGACCGTATCGTCAGGCAGGCCAGCGGATTCATATATTATGTTTCGCTTACCGGGGTAACCGGTGTCCGCCCGGTCCTTGATCGCACCATTAAGCGGCAGATTGCAACCATACGAAAAAAATCATCCCTTCCAATCGGAGTCGGTTTCGGCATCTCAACGCCGGAAAACGCAAAAACCGTAGCCGGCTGATCCGACGCCGTGGTGGTGGGGAGTGCGATAATAAAAATCATCTCCCAAGGCAGAGCTACCGAAGAGATGCTGCAAAAGACCGGGAACTTTATCC
>CAYWLT010000102.1:8648-10052 GCA_964459295.1 uncultured Thermodesulfobacteriota bacterium | reverse complement strand
CCCCCTACCGGGCCTACAGGAGTCTTTCACTCCCTTGAAGATGCGCCCTGCCGGGTGCACTAAATAAAAACCCCTTCTCCTGATTACAATGCCCGAGAAGGGGTTTAATTGTAATAAAAAAACCTGTCATAGTCATAACCTTGAGAGTCATGACCTGCTACCACATATACGCCATTCCACTACGAGCAGCGCATTGACGCTCGCTTTCGATCAACTTTATGTATGCCTTGAAAACGGATCAGTATATCTGACCGAACAGGCAATAATCGCAGCAGTTTGCTTTACCCAAGGCTTTATCAATTATCACCAGGACATCAAAGATATCCAGATCAGCATCGCCCTCACAATTCGGGGTGCCGGGCGGATTACCGCAATAAGGAGGCATGCCGTTGGGAACATCGCCGTTGCCAAGCTGGCAGGCTGTGGGATTTTGCAGACCCAGAATAATATCAATCATCTCAAGAATATCAAACAGGTCCACTGTGCCGTCGCCGCAGCTGGTTGAGCCACAGGAGCCGCCGATGCAATCCTGCGGATAAATATCGCCGCAGGTCCTGAAGCATACTTCACCCGCGCTTTGACACGCGCATAGATCCTCATTAAACTGATCGGATACACGTCTGTCCGTCGGCATCAGGCAGACACATTCGCCCACCTCTGCATCCCCCGCCGGATATATTACCCGGGCAACCGGGCCTCTCCCGCGCGTAATCAGCGCGGCGGGGTTGGTTGAGTACAGCACCAGCTTGCAGCATCCGTCGGGCTGTTCACTTGCGGAACAGGTAAAATTCGGCGCCCGCTCAGGATCAATCACACATTCAGTGCATACCAGGTAATCTTCCCCTCCGTCACATGCACAGATATCCGTAACCAGTGCCCGCACCGCATGTGCCGGGTTAATGAGATTTATATCAAGCACCGCGGACTGGGTATTGGGCTGTACCGTGGTATCACCTACATCAATAATGACCTTACCGATTTCAATTACCACGCTGTGCGACGCATTGTTGCAGGTGTCGGTTACGGTTATCTCATATTCCGCGGTCTTGGCCAGCTGCTTGCAGCTCTCACCGATTGTGAGCCTCCAGCAGCAGTCTCCAATCTGGCTCATGCTCAAGAATTCTGCCGGCGGATCGATTGACCACACCAGGCAGGAGGGATCGAACGGTTCGCAATCAGAG
The DNA here is from genome assembly GCA_964459295.1 of uncultured Thermodesulfobacteriota bacterium. Taxonomy (GTDB): domain Bacteria; phylum Desulfobacterota; class WTBG01; order WTBG01; family WTBG01; genus CAZWCD01. The sequence continues at coordinate 8,871 of CAYWLT010000102.1, read as the reverse complement.
CACACGGTGAAGTCCACGACATCGTCACAGGTAGCTGCAATGCCCCGTCTTCCCGGACGGTTGTAAGCAGGATCATTGATAAACTCCGCCATCGGACAGGATCTTCCCTTCGCGATTTCAATGTGACACTCCCCGGTGGCTGTCGTGGTGGTCGTCGTCGGCTGCGAAGTGGTGGTTGATACCGAGCTGGTGGTCGTCGGCTCCACGCTCGTGGTCGTCGTCG
>CAYWLT010000102.1:0-8548 GCA_964459295.1 uncultured Thermodesulfobacteriota bacterium | reverse complement strand
CGTGGTCGTCGTCGGCTGCGAGGTGGTGGTTGATACCGAGCTGGTGGTCGTCGGCGCAACTGTTGTCGTAGTGCTGCAAGGTATGGGTGTATATTCACATTTATGGTTGACACAGCGGTCAGCCGTACAATCATTACCATCATTACAATCCGCATTAGTCATGCAGCATTTAATGCCCAAACTGTCATCCAAGCATGGATCAATATTCCGCACCACCAGAACCAGGTCATTGAAATCGGCATCGCCCATATCCGAATCTTCCCAGGCGACGAGGTATTCCGGCGGCCAGACGTTCGCTCCCCGGTAGGTTTTCATATGATCACTGTGATTAGGCAGATTGAGGTAGGGCTGGCTGAACCATTGTGGACTTCCTGATGGTTTATCGTAGAATCCTACGATAGTGGGCCCCTGGCCGACGAATATATAACCGGAGTAGTACGCTTCGCAGTAACCCCTGGGACAATCAGCATCGACATTGCACACGTCGCCACGGTTGACCGAGCCGTAGCTGCAGTAGGTGAGATATCCCGTTTTGGAAACATCAAAAAGGTCATGCCGTTTATTCCCAACACACGCATCGGTGTAGTAGCCAAATCGCTGTGTATAGCTGGCATAACGGGCAGAAGCTATCACATACCCCTTACCCTGAGATCCAAGCAACCATAATTCATCATCGCAAGTCAACCCGTAGGTCGCATCAAGCTCCTGATTGCTATGAAGATTGGTTCCGTAAATGGTATTGTAGATTTGATATAGCTGAGGCTCCTGCTCCACCGCATACACATTGTGCGATGAATAAAGCAGAAAAAGAACGGTTGAAATCAAACACAGGAAGATTTTCTTCATACCTTACCCCCCAAAAAAAAGTCCGATGTGCCATAGAAAGCGCATGGCACTCAGACCTTCGCCGGTTTTGGTGAACACATACTGAAACTTATGTACACCACTTACCCCTTTGACTATCATGAGAATGGCGCGACAAACATCCCGTTTGTCATCCGTCGTCAGACGAGCTGCACAACTGCATGTCCAATGTATATAGTATATAATATGCAAATTTCGACCAGATGATACCATATTTTTGGATTGTGTCAATAGGAAAAAACCTGATTTTTGACTTCCAAAAACCTGATCATCGACCTCTAAAAACCTGATAAATCTAATTTTGAATGAAAACTCTAACCTCAAACAATAAACCCATCTTAAAATTAATCTCAATAAATCAATATGTTATATTAAAATCAATCCAAAATACCGATCAAAAATGTGGCAAGGACTCAATCCAAGTTCCTAAATCGTATTTATTCGACTACATATTGGGGATGGCCCAGAATGTACATGCCATTAATGGCACTTCTTAAGGGAACCTCTAATTATTCATTTTCTTGTCATTCCCCGACTCGATCGGGGAATCCATGTAGTTAATTTTTTATGGATTCCCGCTTTCGCGGGAATGACAGAGATAAGTTGTATGGCGAATTTTTAGAAGTACCCTTAAAGCAAAACCTTTCCAGTTTCACAAAGCAAAAACTTACATAAAGTTTTTATTCCTAATACCGATAAAATTATGCGGCAGAGATTAATTGATAATACAATTGATTGTCCAATACAAGGGTTAAGATTTTGATTCCCTTAATCCTTGCTCCATTGATTGGTTTCATCTTTTGCGTTCCTAACAACGGCTTTATAAATGTCTTCCCCTGATCATGCCATTGGAAGCAACTCTCGGCAATCTCTCTTCCGACAGGGATGACATCTTCGTGGTGAAGCAGGTCGGAAAGATTCCATGAAAGACAAGACACAAGAACATCTTCTGGTAGAAATAGACGGGTTGCGCCGTCGGGTGGCCGCACTGCAGGAAGAAAAAGAGCGTCTTAATCAGCGGCAAGCTGAAAAGCATCATACCTGGGACCGCTATCGTCTCATAAGCGAACACACCAGCGATCTTATTGCCGTCACCACCTTCACCCTCAACCCCACTTATACCTATGCAAGTCCATCGCACCGGCAGGTTTTGGGTTATGACCCGGAAGACCTGCTGGGAAAGCCGGGCTTCGAACTTGTCCATCCGGAAGATAAAACAAAACTTCTCCCGCTGCTGCGGAAATATATTGCCCTCAAGGCATCAAAATTTCTGGGTTTCAAAAACCAGGCGCTGGAGGAACATCTGGAGTACCGGGTCAGGGACAAGGAAGGCAACTGGCATTTTATGGAAAGCACGATAAACCTGATTAATGACGAGATCCTCTTCATTTCGAGAGACACAACCAGGCAAAAGGCGGTCATAGAGGCGACCAAGATGGCCTACGCTGAATTGATGCAGGTATTCAATAATATCGTTGAGGGGGTTCGTGTCATCGACAATGACTTTAATGTGCTTCTGGTCAACAAAACCTTAACCACCCTTGCCGGCATGAGCGAGGAGGAAATGGCCGGAAAAAAATGTTATGAGGTGTTCGGCTGTCCGCTGTGCCACACCCCCGACTGCTTTTTAAAACGGATTCTCGCTGGAGAATCGCAGATTGTCTGTGACACGGAGATTCGCCGCAAGGATACGGTTACAATGCCCTGTACGACGACCGCCACACCCTTCCGGAACACCGCCGGCGAACTTTTGGGCATTGTCGAAAATTTCCGCGACATCACCCAGAGAAAACAAGCGGAGAAGGAACTGCGGGAAGCCAATGAATTCCTGGGGCAGGTGATTGAAAACAGCAGGGATGGAATATTGATTGTAGATACCATGGGAAACATCCTCGCCTGCAACACCGCCATTGCTCAGATGAGCGGTTTCAGCAAGGAAGAGCTGGTGGGCCGGCACGCGTCCATGCTGGTCATCGAAGACAAGGAAATGAGGAAAACGATTTTGGAAAAAACAGCGGAGCTCTTCGAAAAAGGATTCACCACCTATGAGCCGACATTTAAGTCCAAAGAGGAAAAACATATCGATGCCGAGTGCATCTCCTCAATGGTGCGCAATGCGGAAGGCGAGTACATTGCCGGCGTATCAATTATACGCGACATCACCGAAAGAAAGAAACTGGAACGGCGCCTCATCCAGTCCGAGAAAATCAAATCGCTGGAAGATCTGGCCGGGGGCGTGGCCCACAACTTTAATAATATTCTTGCCGCGATCCTGGGAAGGACCCAGCTGCTGATGATGAAATTCACCGACCAGCCCCACGTTCAGGAACGAAGGAAGGCGATGCTGGAGCTGAAAAAAAGTCTCGAGGTAATCGAGCAGGCCGCCCTGGAAGGCGCCCGCACCGTAAGACAAATCCAGGACTTTTCACGCAAGCAGGAAGACAGTTTTCTCACCCGGATCAATATGAATGAAATTATCGACCAGAGCCTGGAACTGACCCGGATCCGATGGAAAGACGAGGCGCAGCGCAACGATATACCCATTGCGGTCAGGAAGGAGCTTTCCGATCTGCCGCCGGTCGAGGGAAATGATACCGAGCTGAAGGAGCTCTTTATCAATCTATTCAACAATGCCTTTGATGCCATGCCCCGGGGGGGCGAACTGAGCATCAAAACGTTCAGCGAAGACGGCCAGATTGTAATTTTAGTGCGGGATACCGGCTTCGGCATTCCCGAGGACATACGGGATAAAATCTTTGATCCTTTTTTTACCACCAAGGGCGTGCAGTCGGCAGGGCTCGGGCTAAGCGCGTCTCACGGCATTATCAGCCGGCATCGGGGAACGATTACGCTGGATGGTTCGGCGGAAACAGGATCATGCTTTATCATAAAGCTTCCGACGGCGGGAAAACCGGTCGAAGCGCGCGCTGCACAGACCGCGCCCGGAAAAATGAGAAAGGCCTCCATCCTGGTCATTGAGGATGAGGCTGATTTGCGAAACCTCCTCACCGATATACTGCAAACGGAGGACCTTCAGGTTGAAGCGGCCGAAAACGGCCGGGAGGGAGTCGCGTTATTCGCCGGCAAGCACTTCGATCTGGTTTTCACCGATCTGGGCATGCCTGAAATGTCCGGCTGGCAGGTGGCAAAGGAGATAAAGAAACTGGATGCCAGGACGCCGGTGGCGCTTATCACCGGCTGGCACATTCAATTGAATGATGCGGAGAAGCAGGAAAAGGGCGTCGATCTGATCATCAACAAGCCGTTCAAGGTAAATGAAATTTTAAAACTGGTCGAAGACGGCCTGCAGATCAGAGACTCATATAACGGAACCTGAGCACGCCCGCCGTTACCCGCGCACTCAATTCTCTCCCAGACAAATCATCAAATTTTTCTTTTTCTCTCAGACTGCATAAAGCCGGTAGGAGCGGCTTTCAGCCGCGAATGCATCGCGCATAAATGCGCTCCTAACAAAATCTCCAATACGTCTGACCGAATTTTCATTACTCCGCATCAAACACACTATAGCGTCAGTCTCCCCTCAAAAAACCCTTGAAAAGGTCTTGCCTTTCCCTGATGCAGATGATAAAGAATAACCTTCAACGATTTGGTGGAATTGTTTTAGATTGCCGGCATGCGCCCATAGCTCAGCTGGATAGAGCGGCAGACTACGAATCTGTAGGTCGGGGGTTCGAATCCCTCTGGGCGTACCAGAAAATTCAAGCACTTAGCTCATCAGCCGGGTGCTTTTTTTGCTGTTTTCCCGGGGTTTCCCGGGATCGGGTACGCTATGTGGCTAAGACTATATGACAAAGTTTCATGTTCTGGCGCAACAATGGCCCAATAATTGCTTTTTTACCGGGGTAAAAGGTAATTATGCGTTTCTGAGCACACTATTGGTGAGATTAAAGGAGACCCGGATGAAATATGCGACAGGTACACTCTTCATTCTGTGCCTTATGATCATATCTCCCGGGTGCGGGGATAAACCAAAGGAGCCGTTTAATAAAACCTGTGAAGATATGGGGGGAAGCGCCTATGTCAGCCGGCCTCAGTTTGTCCGTAACCTCACCATCGGCAATACCGGCTGGTTTTCCAGTCCCGCGGTGTATGATCTGGACGGTGACGGAGTAAAAGAAATTATCGCGCCCTTTTACGACATTGCCGTATGGGACGCGCACGGCAACCTTATCCATCGTGAGGAGCGGACCCATCATGTGGGGCGTGTATACGCGCCGGCGGTGGTGGCCGATCTGGAAGGGGACGGTATTATCGAGGTGGTGGTTGCCGCCGGGGAAGGCACGGTTGCCGCGTATGAATGGTCTGTTGGTGCGCTTCGGATAAAGAAGGGTTGGCCTGTCTCCACCTGCACTGCCGGAAGCTGCTTTGAGAACCGGTCGCTTGCCGCTGACGATCTGGACGGAGACGGCTCCATTGAAATCGTTGTGGCATCCACCCGCAGCGAGGAGCCTCCCGGTTATGAGGGCACGAACCCCCATGTGTTCGTGTTCGAGCCGGACGGTTCCATCCGGGAGGGATGGCCCCGGTACGACACCCGCCCGGGAATAGGACGTGATGTGAAAGGCGGACCGGACGCGAACTGCTATGGCCACAGCGGGTACGGTTGCTACGGGCTGAATGTGGGCATCGGCTCCATCGATGACGACGCGGACAAGGAGATCCTTGTAACCTACGATAATCATTCCATCCAGGCATTTAACCCGGATGGCACCGCCCTGCTTGCCGATCCCTCATACTTCACCAGGCGGGGGAGCGAATGTGAAAACGCGCCCATGAGCTGGGGGCAGTTCATCCGGTATCTGGATCCGGCGGTGGAGGAGGATCATTATCATTTGCATCAGGGCGATTGGCCGGGGCCGGATTGGACTGCCTGGCTGCAGTGGACCCAATCACCGCCCGGCGTGGGCGACATAAACGGTGATGGTTTGAATGAGGTGATCGCCGCGCCCTGGTGCGAACTCGGCATTCCCTACCGAACCCGCAGCCTTGCGGTCATGGTGCTGGAGGGTGACTATGATGCCAACGGGCATCGCTCGGCCCGCCGTCTGCCGGGCTGGGAGGTATTGCCGCGTACCGGCGCGCCGTTCTTCAATGCCGATTGGTATCCTCCCCAGGTTGTGCCGTCGCCTTCCCTGGCGAACATCGCCGGCGACCGCAAGCCGGAAATACTGATCCCCTCGCCTGATGGATATGTGTATGCGTTCAATCCGGACGCAACGCTGCTGTGGAGGCATGACTATGCGCCTGGGCTGTCCCCCGCCTATGCGTCAGAGGTGGCGATAGCCGATTTGAGCGGCGACGGACGGCCGGAAATCATTTTCGGCGTGTACGGCGAGCCGGGCGGGGAGCGCGGCCGTCTGGTTGTCCTGGCGAGCACCGGCGAGCTGCTTCACGACATCAAGCTGCCCGGTCAGCGGCCTGACAGCGGCAACGGCGTGGGCGCATGCGCGGCGCCGACGGTTGCCGACCTGGACGGTGACGGCACACTGGAGATTCTGCTAATGACCATCGATCACGGTCTCGATATTTTTACGGTTCAAGGCTCATCCTGCAACTGTACCCCGGCGAATGCCGATGGTGATTTGTATTGCGGTCCCTGGCCCACCGGGCGCGGCACCTATCTGCGCAACGGCCGTGCGCCGGGGACCTGACCATGTAGGCGTGGGGACATTGTTGACTGCGTTGATGAGCAAGGCGATGCAAGACATCCGGCATGAGATGAAACCGTGAGGATTTTCTGCGCCCTTATCTTTCAACCGTGAACTCACGCAGAGAAAATCATGATGGTCCGAAGAAAAGGAGAAGCCCGTTTCTGCAAGAACATCATTCCACTGCGGAGGGTTGCGGCGCTCAAGAAGGGGTTGAGGCGAAACACCAGGCTGGTTACATATCAGTATAAATCAAATCAGCCCTTTGCTTTCAAGGTAGTTTAAGATGCGGTGCAGATACATGCGGCAGGGCGCTTCCCGGGGACTCGGGCAGGAAACCATCTTTTCCTTGTCATCCAGCCAGAAGCAATCCTTGCAGCTTTCGGGAATGCAGGAGCTGATAAAAATTCTCAAATCGTCCTGGTTCATCTGTCCGTTTTTCTCAATTTTTCTCAGCAACGAGTCGACGTTCACGTTATTTTCCCGTATTGGTTTGCAAGAAGAGACTTCGTGTCAAATAAGCTGCAGCAATATAAATGCCGAATGCCGCGAACATGATTTTTATAGCTATATAACTAAATATTAAGCACAATTTTTATGATAAACGCGTGCCGTCAAGCGCCGCTTCCTGTACCAAAACCGACACAAAATCACGTGCCAATGAGACTCAAAGCAAAAAAACGATTATTATTAGCTGGTTGCATTATGTGCGAAAAAGAACAAATTAAAACAAGTTTAGCTGCGCATCATTTTTCATACTAACTGAAAAACAGAGCAACTATTTACTTTCTTTTGAATTGTTTGTCAAGTTCATTCAGGGATATCTTGATAATGGTGGGGCGGCCATGGGGACAGGTGAAGGGTATCTTTGCCTGCTCAAGCCTCCTGATTAAATGCTCCATCTCCTCCCGACTCAACGGTGCATTGGCCTTAACCGTTCGGGTCTTGCAGGCCAGTATCCGGGCGGCATTTTCTCGGCGCTCCTGCAGAGACCGCCCTTCCCTGCCTTCATTGACCTGGCGGAGAAAATCGTCGATGATATCCCCCACCCCGAGGTCATTCAACCAGGCCGGCGCCGCATCAACGCAGTACGTGTTTCTCCCCAGGTGGCGTATGACGAATCCCGCACCGGCGAGCAGGGGGAGGTGCTCTTCCAGCAGCTGCGCTTCCTTGAAACCGAGCTCGAGGCTGATGGGGAAGAGCAGCGGCTGGGTCGCGGGGGCGCTGCTTTCCATGGCCGCCAGCATGTCGTCAAAGATGATGCGTTCATGGGCGGCATGCTGGTCGATGATGATGAGTCCTTCTTCAGTTTCGGCGATGATGTAGCTCAACCCGATCTGACCGAGCAGGGCCTTTACCTTAAGCGATGGCGCGGCGCCCGGCGGCGTAAGCACAACGGACGTGTCTGTCCCGGGCGGCAAGGTCCGGGTGACTTGGCCTTCCCCCGGCGATGAGAACATATCTGCGGCAGTGATTCCTTCTTGCGCCGCCGTGTACGGCGGGACGTCAATAGATCCGCCGGCGTATTTTTTATTTTTGTCCAGCCGGTAGGGAAAGGATATGGAAGGGGCGTGGTCCGCCTGATGGAGCAGCTCCCGTACCGCGTGCGTGAGCTGGTCGAGCACGAACCGCTCATCCTGCAGCCTCACCTCCCGCTTGGTGGGATGCACATTGACGTCCACCAGGGTTGGATCAAGGGTGAGCATGATGATGGCAACCGGAAAGCTGCCCGCGGGAAGATATCCCTCATAGGCGCGCTGCAGGGCAAAGCTTAAGGGAAGACTTTTTATGGGCCGCCGGTTGATGAAAAAGAGCTGGGCGGTGCGGTTGGTGCGGGCAAGTTCCGCCCTGGCAATATAGCCTTGCAGGGTGACGCCTCCCCGGACGGCATCGAGGGGCAGCAGGTGGGCGTCCCATTGGCGGTAATGGGTCTGAAGAATGCGCTCCTTGAGATGGGATGCGGGAGGGTGCTCAAAAATCAGATCGTTATCCCGCGACAGCTTGAAGGCCACGCC
>CAYWLT010000101.1:0-10094 GCA_964459295.1 uncultured Thermodesulfobacteriota bacterium | reverse complement strand
CGCACGCTCCAGACAAATGCCCTTTCGGGCAAGCTTGTAAAGCGGGGTCCCGTGATATTTAAGCGCCGAGTACATAGGCGGTATCTGCGCCATCACCCCCCTGCATGCATTGACCGCCGTTGTAATCTGCAGCGGATCGAGGGGCAGAGACCGGTTCTCGGCAATAACCCTGCCTTCCCGGTCCAGGGTATCGGTTTCGACCCCCAGCTCCATGGTAGCCCGGTATTTTTTCACTCCGTTCATCAGGTGGGGCACCAGCCGGGTCGCCTTATTAAGAAAAATCGGCAAAACCCCGGTTGCCAGCGGATCAAGGGTTCCGCCATGCCCGACCTTGGCGGCACGGGTGGCGCGCTTGACCCGGTTAACCACCTGATAGGAGGTCACCCCTCCCGGCTTATTGATAATCAGGATGCCATCCATATCTCACCATGGGGTTGCGAGACGAGTGATCAAAAAATCAGAGGCGCTACCGTGGTCACTCATCGAGCGCAGGCGGGTCCGAGGATTCCCTGAGGCTGTCCAGGATGCGATCAATTTTGGTGCCGTATTCCAAAGAATGATCGTACCTGAAACTTATATCAGGAATGGATCGCATGTGCAGTACTTTGCCCAGCTGCTTTCTGATGAACGGGGTAATGCGCTGTAAGGCCCTGGATGACTCCTGCGCCTGATCAGGACTTCCGAGAAGGGTGTAAAACACCTTCGCCAGCTTCAGGTCCCTGGACACCTCAACGCCGGTAACGGTTATAAATCCGAGGCGCGGGTCCTTTACCTCCTTAAACAGCAGGCGGCAAATTTCTCGGTGCAGCACGTCGGAAACACGGTCGGAGCGCGGATAGCTTTTAAACATGATAGGGTTTTCCGAACCAACCCCAGGTCAGCCCAGGGAGGGCTCTAGATGGTCAGTATCTCAATGTCGGACTTGACAATTTCAGCGCTGTTCATGACCTCGATAAAATCGATGATTTTATCGAGCGCCTCATTGGTGAAGCGCCGGTCGTTGCTCACCATGCAGAGGCCAAGCAAGGCGCTCTGCCACAGGTCGTTGTTGCCCACCTCGGCAAGCGAAACATTGAACCGGTGCCTTACCCGGTCAACAATCTGTCTGACGATGCGCCGTTTCTCCTTGAGAGAATGATTTTCCCGTATCATCAGTTCCAAACGGCATATCCCGATCACCATCTCGATCTTCCATTCACTGAGCGGCGGAAGAGGGTCGCCTCATTATAACTTGGTGGCCACCTCTTCGACGGTATAGCATTCGATGATGTCTCCCGCTTCAATGGCATCAAAACCTTCTATGCCGATACCGCAGTCGTGCCCCGCGTCAACCTCCCGCACATTATCCTTGAACCGCTTGAGGGAACCGACCTTTCCCTGATGAATCATGCTGCCGTTCCTGGTGAGTCGCACCATGGTTCCACGGGTTATCTTGCCCTCCGTGACCATGCTGCCGGCAATGACGCCCTGTTTTGAAAGATGAAAGACCTGGCGCACTTCCGCCCTGCCGGCGAGCTTCTCCACCACCGTGGGGGCCAGCAGGCCTTCCAGGGCATTTTTGACATCGGCTATGGCGTCATAAATGATGGTGTAATGGCGGATATCCACCTTTTCCTGTTCGGCGAGCTGTCTGGCCTTTGGATCCGGCTTGACGCCGAAGCCGATTATAATCGCCCTGGATGCCGAAGCGAGCATCACATCCGACTGGTTGATGGCTCCGACGGCACTGTGGATAATCGATATTTTTACCGTATCATTTCCCAATTCCGCCAGGGATTTGGTTATGGCATCGAGACTGCCGTGCACATCAACTTTGATGATGACATTGAGCTCCTTGACCAATCCCTCCCTGATCTGGCTCTGCAGCCCTTCCAGGGTGAACCGGCCCGATTCCGCCAGGCCCTGCTCACGCTGCTTCTGCTGAAGATACAAGCCCGCCTGACGCGCTTTTTTCCCCTCATCAATAACCAGGAAATTATCCCCCGCATCCGGCATGCCGGTGAGGCCGATTACCTGCACCGGGGTGGAGGGGCCTGCCTGCTGGATGTGCTCTCCCAGGTCGTTGACCAGAGAGCGCACCTTGCCGAAGTGAACACCGGAAATAAAAGTGTCGCCGATCTTCAGGGTTCCTTCCTGGACCAGGATGGTGGCGATGATGCCCCGGTTTTTATCCAGCCGGGCCTCCACGACCGTTCCCTCGGCAGGCTTGTTGGGGTTGGCCTTAAGCTCCAGCATTTCCGCCTGGAGCAAAATGGTATCCAGAAGATTTTCAATGCCGGTACGCTGCTTGGCGGAAATCTGCGCGAAAAGGGTCTCGCCGCCCCATTCTTCGGGGAGAAGGGCGAATTCTGTCAGGGCCTGCCTGATGCGTTCCGGATCGGCATTCGGTTTATCGATCTTGTTGATGGCCACGATGATCGGGACTCCGGCGGCTTTTGAATGGTCGATGGCCTCGATGGTCTGCGGCATCACCCCGTCATCGGCGGCAATCACCAGCACCACGACATCGGTTACCTTGGCGCCCCGCGCGCGCATGGTGGTAAAGGCCTCATGGCCGGGGGTATCGATGAATACAATGTTACCTCGGCCCAGCCGCACGTTGTAGGCGCCGATGTGCTGGGTGATGCCCCCCGCCTCGGTTTCCGTGACATTGGTCTGGCGTATGGCGTCGAGCAAGGAGGTCTTGCCGTGGTCAATGTGGCCCATCACCGTGACGATCGGCGCACGCGGAAGCAGCGCCTCGGGTGCGTCCTGTTTCTTCATGAGAATTTGCTCTTCCTCGCGCCTGACCGTTTCTATTTCATAACCGAATTCGTGGGCGGCAAGAGTGGCGGCATCGGCGTCGATGGCTTCATTGAGCGATGCCATAACGCCGAGCTGCATGAGTTTTTTTATAACCTCGGCGGCCTTGACGCTCATGCGCTTTGCCAGCTCGCCGACGGTAATCCCATCCACGATCCGGATCTTCCGCTTGATCGCTTTTGGCACGGTGATGGCGGTTTTTTTGCCCTTAACCAGCGCCAGACCTTTTTTCTTTCGGGGAGGGAAAACCTTGGTTACTCTTGCCGGCTCCGTTTCCGGAGGGGCGATGTCTTGATCTTCCAGCTCCTTGGATGATACGGGGATAAACTTTTTGGAAGCCGCATCCCCCGCGGGCAGGAAGCGTTCCCGGGACCTCCTCTTCTTTTTAGCCGGGCACTTTTTCTCTTCTTCCTCCTCCTCGGGCAGAATCATCCCGGTGGAGATGATCTTGACCTTGGAAGCACTCTGCTCCTCTTTTTTCGCAGCAGCGTCACCCTCGGCCGGACCCGGAGGAGAGGGGGCCGGCTCCGTTTCCGGCGGCGCGGCCTCCCCGACGGACGCTTCCGCTGCTGCGGCGGCCTCTGATTCTTTTGTTGCCTCCGTGAGTGCTTCCGGCTGGGACGCTCCCGCCGGGACACCGGGGGGTGGCGCCGCTTCTTCAGCAGTGATTTCCGGCGCTTCCGACGCCGGCTCCTCACGCTCTTTTCTCCTCCTGCGGATAATCGTCGGCCTAAGCCTCTGTTCAACGACCGACTCGGGTGTGGGCGGACGCAGAAGATTCTTAATCCGCGCCACATCATCTTCGGAAATGGCACTCATGTGGTTTTTGAATTGAATGCCCAGTTTCTTTAGATGCGGCGTGAGGTCTTTGGCGGCTAAATTAAGTTCCTTGGCAAGTTGATGAAGTCTCATAATCCGTGTGGTTCAGTCGGTTTCCTTAAATGCATGAGTGATGGGCGGGCGCCTGATCGGCCGTGGCGCCCTGTGCTTAGCCTTCTTCCGGGGGTGGTGCATCCGCCGCCGCCGCTGCCGCCGCCGCTTCCTCCTCGGCGCTTATCAGATGCTTCAGTAGTTCGCCGGCGGCTTCTTTGATGGACTCTGCCTTTTTCTCGCCGAATCCCGGAAGCTTGGTAAGCTCTTCAACTTCTGCCCTGGCGATGTCCTGGGCGGAATGGTACCCCTCATTCAGCAGTGCCTGGGCGCTGGTTTCACCGATGCCGGGAATTTGCATCAACTGCTCGAGGGCGGATTTTGATTCTCCCTCGGCTTCTGATTTACTCTTAATGTCAATTTTCCATCCGGTCAGTTTGACCGCCAGCCGCACATTCTGGCCCTTTTTCCCAATGGCCAGGGATGTCTGATTGTCGGGCACGATAATTTCCATGGCCTTGTGCTCATTGTATAAGATGACCTCCATTATTTCCGCCGGGGCAAGGGCATTGCAGACAAATTTGGCGGGATCCTCGGACCAGGGAATAATGTCAATCTTTTCCCCCCGCAGTTCTTGCACGATATTCTGCACCCGGGCGCCTTTTGTGCCAACGCAGGCGCCGACCGGGTCGACATCCGGGTTGGTGGAATCAACCGCTATCTTAGTTCGAATCCCCGGTTCCCGGGCAATACCCCTGATGGTAACAATGCCCTCGTTGATTTCTGGAACCTCGGTCTTGAACAGTTCCTTTACGAAACCGGCATAGGTTCGGGAAAGAACAATCTGCGGATCCTTGGTAGTCTTCTTAATGTCCAGGATGTACGCCTTTATCCGGTCCCGCAGGCGATAATGTTCCCTGGGCACCTGCTCTTTTGTAGGCAGTATGGCCTCGGTCTTGCCCATGTTGACGATGATGTCCCCGCGGTCAAAGCGCTGCACAATACCGTTGACCAGCTCGCCCTTGCGGTCCTTGTAGTTCTGGTAGGTGTTTTCGCGCTCCGCCTCTCTTATGTTCTGGATAATCACCTGTTTGGCGGTTTGCGCGGCGATTCTGCCGAACTCTGCCGCGTTAAGTTTAACCCCGAGGCTGTCCCCTATTTGCGCGTCCGGATCCAGAATCTTTTGTGCTTCCTCAAGCGATATTTCGCTCCGGGGATTTTTTACTTCGTTAACCACGTTTTTAAACTGAAAAAGTTCAACCTCACCCAGTTCGCTGTTGAAGTGGGCTTCAATTTCACTGTTGTGGCCGTAACGGTTTTTCGCTGCTTTTAAAAGAGCGGCCTCCAAGGTCTTAATCAGCGTATCCTTATCCAGATCCTTGTCTTTTCTTACTTCTTCCAGTATGCGGTCAAGCTCGGTGATCATAATTAAGTACCTCTGGTGCCGGACGAGCGGCCCATTACCGGGCCTTTTTGCCCTTTTTGGTATGGGGTTCAGGGAATTGGTATGAGATGTTGGCTTTGGCTATCAGGCTTATGGGTATGCAGTGCCGCTGTTCATCTATGGCAACGAGGATGGTGTTGTCCGAGCAGCCAACAAGCGCGCCCTGAAAATTTTTTCTTCCGTCAATGGGTTGCGCCAGCTTGACCTTGATGACCTCGCCGAGATGGCGCAAAAAATCCTTCTCGTTTTTTAAGACGCGGTTTACTCCCGGAGATGACACCTCCAGGATATAATGATGCGGGATGATGCCCTTGACATCGATTATATCGCCCAGCTGCTGACTAAGGCGGCTGCAGTGTTCCAGGGTAACCCCGCCTTCATGGTCAATGTAGAAACGGAGAACCCACCCCCTCGGCTCGCGGCAAAACTCAATGTCGACCAGCTCCAGTCCCTGCGACAGGATAGCCGGCTCGGCAAGCTCTCGAATGGATTCGATAAGGGGTGAATCCATAAACAATGCGGTCAATAAAAAAAGTGGGAACTTCCCACTTTTGCTAAGTGACGCTGCACCATAGCATAGATTTAACCCGAAAGCAAGGAGAAAATCCAGTGGATATTGGAGCGGGCAACGGGCCTCGAACCCGCGACCCCAAGCTTGGGAAGCTTGTACTCTACCGACTGAGCTATGCCCGCTCTGGCACTTATATACACGAAGCACGGGGTTTAAGTCAACAAATATTATTGGGCCGGGGATGCGAGGCTGCCAGGCGGGAGGCGGCCGGTCCGGTTCCATTATTTAACCACCGTATACACATTAAGATATTTTATCCTTTACATACCGGCGGTCATGTTATAAATTGAACGCCTTTATAAGCGGCAGTTCCTGTAACGCAGCAGGCTCCGGATTGCTGCAGCAACTGAGCGCGAAAGCTCCGGGCGAGAGGCGATAGACCGTATATGAAAAAGAAAGGGCTTGTCAGGGAATATACCGAGGCATTGATTGTGGCCGTTATATTGGCATTAATAATCAGAACCTTCGTGGTGCAGGCTTTTAAAATTCCTTCGGGCTCAATGGAGGATACCTTGTTGGTGGGAGACCACATCCTGGTCAACAAGTTCATTTACGGCGAGAGGATCCCTTACACCGACATGAGATTTTTTGATTTCAATCGTCCCCGTCGGGGTGACGTGATCGTGTTCATTTATCCCGAAGACGAGAGCAAGGATTTTATTAAAAGGGTGGTCGGGGTTGAAGGAGATACGATTGAGGTAAAAGATAAAAACCTTTATCTGAATGGAGAACTGCAAAATAAGCCTTATGCCGTTCACAAGGATAATGCGGTTCTACCGGCGCATGTGTCCAAACGGGATTATTTCGGCCCGCAAAAGGTTCCCAAGGATATGCTCTTTGTCATGGGCGATAACCGGGACCGGAGCGCGGACAGCCGCTTTTGGGGGTTTGTGCCGATGAGCAAGGTTAAGGGCAAGGCCTTCCTGATCTACTGGTCCTGGGGCGGTTTCATGCGAGACATCAAGTGGAATCGCATCGGAAAGTTAATCCATTAGCAGGCTGATCAAAAACACCCATCTGCTGCGTTATGCTCATCCTTCGTCACTGCAGCGTACTCGTATGTACGCCTCATTCCTCAGGATTTCGCGTGCCTTGCATCCGGATGTTTT
Source organism: uncultured Thermodesulfobacteriota bacterium (assembly GCA_964459295.1). Lineage (GTDB taxonomy): Bacteria > Desulfobacterota > WTBG01 > WTBG01 > WTBG01 > CAZWCD01. The sequence goes on along the minus strand of CAYWLT010000101.1, from coordinate 3,298 downwards.
TGATCAGCCTGCTGAAAATACTTGTTCAACAACCTGTTAAACCCGTGATCGCCTGTGCCCCCCGGTGTCGCATCGTTTGAAGAGTATATGGACAACCTGCAGCCATGATGCGCAAATCTCCGGCCTATCCCATACTGCTGTGTTTAGGCGTGCTGGCGTGCACGGGGTGTCACCGCGATGCCGCGTCGCTGAAAGCGCGATTCCGCGATTATAACCTCCTGCTCATCTCGATTGACACGCTCAGGGCCGATTATGTGGGCGCGTACGGCGGGCGGCACCAGGCAACACCCGCCATCGACGCCATCGCCGCCGACGGCTTTCTTTTCGAGTCAATGTTTACCACGTCGTCAACCACCCTGCCCGCGCACCTGTCGCTGTTGACATCCCGCTATCCCCGGGATTGCCGAAACGGGTATGCCGTGCAGGATGCCGTCACCACCCTGGCCGAGACGCTCACCGGGCACGGATACACCTGCCTCGCCACCGTCAGCGCGGTGCCCCTCGATACCCGCTTCAATATCGGGCAGGGATTTGCATACTATGACGCGGACTTTGCCTCCTGCCGGGGAAGCGTCAGCCTGAAGGATCATAAATGGTTTACCCACGGCTTCGGCGTGTTTGACTGCGACGCGGCCGAAACGACGCGCCGGGCGCTCACCGCCCTCGAGACGCACAAGCCGACTTCCCATTTTTTCATGTGGGTGCATTATTATGACCCCCATTTGCCCTATACGCCGCCAGCGGGATTTTATGACCCCGCCGGGGTAGCGCGCACCGAGTTTCCCTACTTTTTGAAACCGAACGCAGCCGACCGGGACAGCCTGCGTGAACTCTACGGCGGGGAGGTGCGGTTTGTCGATTCGGAGGTAAAGAAGCTTTTGGAAGAGGTGGGTCGTCTGTATGATCCGCAGCGGACCATTATAGTTATTGTGGCAGACCATGGCGAGAACCTCTACGAGCATGACGGGTATCTTGATCACAGCAGGGTTGTCTACGATACGGTCATGTGGATTCCCTGCGTCATGCATCTGCCGGGATTTGGCGGCAAGCGGGTGGCGGGGCTCACCAGCATTATTGATGTGATGCCCACCGTGCTTGATTTGTTGGGCATTGCCGTGGAGGGAATGGAAGGCAGCAGCCTGGTGAACCTGATGGAATCGTCAGGCGCGCCGGCAGTCCATGCCTACGTGACCTGTGAGACCAACGATTTCGGCGTGAAAGAAGAGGATCAGGCGATAGCGGTGCGGACGGTGAACAGCAAATATATTTACAATAACTGGAAGTCCGGGAAAGATCTTTTCTTTACCATGCAGGATATGCCGCGGGAACGAAGGCCGGTTGCTGCTGATGATGCAATCAAAAAAGAGCTTACCGGCTACTACCGGGAATGGCGCAAGCAATACAAGTCCGGGAACCTTGCTCTGCAGTTGCAGCTCGATAGCAAAACGGAAGATGCCCTCAAAAGTCTCGGCTATTTGCAGTAACGACGGGTTGTGCTTTCATATCACATAATATTCGAGGAATCCTGCGGGTGATTACAGGTCACTGGTAGATTATTATTCTGACACGACTTATTGGCAGAATTTGAATGCAGAATGACGCAGTGCATGTCTTAACCATGCATGGTAAAGCTATGGCGTGAAGAGTACAAGTCACGCCATTTTTATTTGCTTAAGCATGGACAATGTCATACCGATGTAAGAATGTAACCATGTAAAAATAGAGATATTACTACACACCGCTCATATTACCTGAAAACAAAATGTTTAACTGGATTAGTGCAAAAACCGTCTCCAAACCATATTTCTATTGCATAGTGGCGCTTGTCGCTGCTTTTTTTCTCTATCGGTACTGGCATGTACCACAGATTGATTTTGCTCCACTCTATACAGTAGGACATATCTGGCAGAATAATGGATCGATAGATTATTATGGATTCGAGGTTGAGAACAAGGGCAGTGATTTTATATTGCACCCAACGCCTGAGTTCTCCGCGTATGCGCAAAAGATCGGTTATGACCACAGAGTAGAAGTGCCTTTGTTTTTATATTTTCCCGCTTTTATACCGCTCTTTTTCCTGTTCACAATGATTCCCTATAAGATTGCGACAAAGATAGTGCTCCTGCTGTCATGCCTCACAATATTATTAATGGTAAGGACGGTCGTTGATGCTCAGAAACGTCCATACGCTATTTTGATTTTCACGGGGGTTACATTGCTACTGCTTGTTTCCCCAATGATGCATTGGGCAATTAAAACAGGCCAGATAACTCCGTTCCTGGCAGGAGGCATCTTGCAGGTTGTTTTACTCCTACGAAAGGGATATCCCGCCGCATCAGGATTAGTCTTGTCGCTTGTTGCGTGGACAAAACTGTTTCCAGCACTTTTTGTATTAGCTTTTCTTCAGCGCAAGGATTATCGCGCCATAATCTGGTTCATAGTAGGTTGTGTTGCGATTTTCTTATTCGGCACAGGCCTTTTTGGCATAAATGTCATTGGTCAGTATGTATCTGTCCTCAATGCAATGGCATCGGGTATTAATATTTGCGGAATAAACCAGTCCTTCGAAGCATTCATCCAGCGGTATTACGTGGATGTGAACCTGACAAACCGTATCCTACTGATGTCAGCAAATGCCGGCGTTACGATGCTTGCTGCCTTGAGCAAAATACTGATTCTGCTGCTTGCCGTACGCTTTGTCCAATTTTCATGGAGGGAACAGTCTGAGGAAAGCTTAATGCTTGTAACATATGCGCTTATGGCGCTTATGGTGCTCCTGGTTCCATTATCGTGGGTGCACTATTATGTTTTCTTTATCCCTCTTGCCATAGTATTGGGAAGCGCCATCTTTTCATTGAAGATGCGTGACATGATTCCATGGATTGCCGGTTATGGAATTTCAATTTTTAGCATTTTTATCGGTTCGGGCATTCTTACGGTAGCTGCACAATTCATCATCAATATATTTGGACCGGCGGTGGGTGGCGATATTATAAAAATATTTATTGGTCTGCATCTGTTCGTAGGGGTAGTTCTTCTCATGCTTACCTATGGTTTTTTGCGTGTTCACTCACAATCTTTTATTGTTGAAGAATCTATTTAGACAGGAATCGGGCAAGCCCTCAACCAAATAGGTTTTTTTCTATTCAACCAGTGGCAAATTATTGCCGAGGCGAAAATGCCGCGCTTAACGGCAGAACAAAAAATCTTTGACTTTCAGGAGATGTTAGGTATGATGACGCTAAACCTTTAATTTAATCCGGCGAGATTAGAAAGGTCCACATGTTGTTTATAAACC
>CAYWLT010000100.1:0-10102 GCA_964459295.1 uncultured Thermodesulfobacteriota bacterium | reverse complement strand
ATAGGGTGTGTCCCAGCAGGAAGGGAAAAGAGAGGCCCAGGATTTCCTTGAGCGGGTCAGGCGTGTCCGCTGCCATGAGCAGCCCGAAAACAGCAGCCCCAACCAGCGCCCCACCGGTGATCAGTATCCTTTTTTTCATATGCCACTCCCTTTTAAAGATTTTTAAATGATCGTGTGTAGGGCCGCGCTCCGCCGCGGCCGATTATTGCGTGCGGCCATGACCTAACCCGCCCCCTCCTTCTCCCAAGCGTATTTCCCGCCTCCGCATTTCGGGACCCGTCATTCTTCTGTGTTGATCGCACGATTCAAAAAATACGGCGAACGGATTCTGCGGTCGGGCCGCAGAACGGCGCCCACCCATACGGCGGCCTCATATTCTATAGCACGGGAACCCCGTTTAATGCAATGAAGAGATATATAATTAATCTCTTTAATTTCTCTTTCCTCTCTGCTAATGTAATCCATCCATCCAAAACAGTTAACAAAACCCAGCGGAGGACTTAACTACCATGGAAAACGCATGCAGGCATTCGAACCCGCTTGTCCTGGCACTGTTGTTGTTAATCTGTCCCCTCATAGCCGGCGGTGCAGGAGGGGTCACCCCCGAGAAAGCCAAAACGAAAGCGGTGAGCGTGGGGGCGGGAGAAATGGGGGTCGAGGCAGTAGTCATTGAAGGCGGACCCATCAAGGCGGACCAGGTATTGACGCCGGATCACCCCGCCTACGGCCGGGGGATGGTCTGCGTGGAGTGCCACCAGGTCACCTTTGACGCCATAACCACCTCAACCAGGCAGTTTGTGATGAATTACCCCCGCCTCTCCAACGATGAGGTGTGGAAGAAGATCGAGGCATTTTTACCGGGGCGCGAGCGGTTTGTGCTCACCACGGTTTACAATAATGAGCCCACCGCCACCACCGTTGACATGGTTTTGGACAAAGAGGAAAGGTGCCTCTATGTCCTATGCGAGAAGGGCACTGAAAAGCTCATGCATATTAAGCAGAACCCGCGGGTCTGCGCCGTTCACTACACGGGGTGGACGGTGGCCGAGGCACAGCAGAACAAGGATGCCAAACAGGAGTGGAAGAGCGTTCAGATCCGGGGAAACGCCCAGGTCATTCCGCCGAACCATCCACAATTCGAAGGGTTGGTCGCAAAATACAAACCGGTGCGGGTCACGCCGCAGCGGGCGGCACTTCGCTTCGATGTGGTACGGATCACCCCCACCAGCGCCATTTACTTTGACACCAATCTTGCCGCTGAAAAATACGGGATATATCAGCAGTGGGAGCGAAAAAACTAGCAGGCGGTTGAAAAAGATCCGGGTTTTCGGGCAAATTTCACAGCTTTTCTTTGTCTCCGGGCATTAAAAAACCTTCTTAAAATTATTTCTTTTTTTAATTGACAAATAATACCAATATTGTTAGATAGTAAAACTATTGAAAAATGCACGCCATCAGATTGGACAATTTTTAAACTTCACAAAGGAGGATGCGATGGAAATGGTTCTGAGAGGGAAATTTGGGCCGATGGCAAGCTTGTTTGTGATCGTAACGTTTGGCATTTTACTCGGCGTTAGCACAGTAACCGCGCAGGAAACCGAGGCCATTGCGCCTAATCAGGGCTTTGACCTTGTCACTATCCTGCAGGGGCAGAGTGCTTCAGTAGCTGTTTCACAGACAGCACCTTTCGGTTTTCACAGCGTGTTTGTAACCACCATCGGCAACAGTACTCTTACCGCAGCACTGACCCCGAAAGCCGGTGCTGGCGCGGGCTGGTGGACCCTGATGGTGATTGGCGCGCGAAGCAGGACGTTCACCGCTTTTTCATATGGGCTTCTCCCATGGTCGGGTCCTGCTGTAACCATTGATATTCCGTCGCCGGGGTTCGGGCTGGTATTGTCTTCCGCGTTCTATACCATGCTGCCGGAAAGCGGAGGAGGTTACACCATAGCCATTCGTCAGTAACCACAATTTAATTCTCTTATTTCAAAAAACCTGCCTCTTAAGGCGGGTTTTTTGTTTTTGAGCCATGCCGAAGAAGACTATCACTCCGTCAATCAACAGGTTCTATATCGCCGGTGGTGTTTTTCTGCTGCTTCTGCTCCCCTGCATTCTCTACTGGAATACCCTTCACAATGATTTTGTCTTTGATGACATGCCGCTGATATGGGGCAGCAAAGTCGTTCCCCGGCTTAACAGCGTCTACGACATCGTCAATCTGTTCACCGAGAAATATGGTTACCGGCCCATACGGACCCTATCCTATGCCATCGATTACCGGTTTTCCGGCACCGGCCCGGTAAGCTACCATGTCACAAACATAATCTGCCACACGATCACCGCCCTGCTGGTGTATCTGGTAACCATCTCCCTGGTCTCGCGACAAACCACCGCGCTGGTTGCGGCGTTCATCTTCGCCGTTCATCCCGTCCATACCGATTCGGTTGCCTACCTCTCGGGCAGACGGGATATCCTCTTTGCCCTGTTTTATCTGGCCGGGTTCTGGTGCTTTTTAAAATACCGGAAGAAAGAGCGATTCCCCTATTTTATCGCCGCGCTGGCGTTCTACCTTTTGAGCATCGGCTCAAAGGAAATGGGGGTTACCCTGCCGCTGGTTTTTTTTATCTATGATGTATTCCATCGACTGCCTCAGGCCGGCGCCGGTTCACCCGCGCCACAGATGAAAATCGGGGCCGCACTTAAGGCAGCCGCCGGGCGGCATAAATATCTTTACGGCGCCTTTTTTCTGTGTGCGCTTTGTTTCAGTGTTTATAAAGTTTTTATTTATCCTTCATCGCACCAGGCAGGTTATTATGGTGATAGCGTGGCGGTTACCATGCTTACGGTGGGGCGGATTCTCGTCCACTACCTAAATCTGTTGCTTCTGCCCATCAAACTTGTGGCGGATTATTCCTACGATGCCTTTCCCCTTTCCTACACCATCCTGGAATGGCGGACCTTCTCCGCTTTTGTTGTGCTGCTCCTGCTGGTGCCGGTACTGATTAAGGCGATCCCCCGGAACAAATGGATTGCCTTTAGCGGCGCCTGGTTTTTTGTCACCCTGCTTCCGGTGTGCCACATTGTCCCCCACCATGAGCTGCTGGCCGAACATTATCTATACCTGCCTTCGTACGGCTTCTGCCTCGCCGCCGCACTGCTGGCTACCCCGCTGCTGCAGGACAGACGATACGCCGCGATTACCTTTTCCTGTTTCCTGATCATGATCAGCCTTTTTGCGCTCCGAACCATTGACCGAAACCGCGACTGGAAGGACGGGGCGACCCTCTGGGGCGCGACGGTCAAGACGGTTCCCCGCTGTGCCCGTGCACAAAACAATCTCGGATTTTACTATCTCAACGCGAAACAATACGGCGAGGCAATGAATCACCTGAAAATCGCCACGGAGATAAAGCCGGGCTACGCGGAAGCCTATAACAATATGGGTCTGGTTTTATCAAATCAGGGCGACCAGGACCGGGCCATTCCTTTGTTCATAAAAGCGTTTAAGCTCAATGCTAAATATTATGATGCCCTCTATAATCTGGCCAATGCGTTGGAAAGAAAAGGCCTCTACAACAGCGCCATCGGGTTCTATGAGCTGATCGCCCGGAAGAAACCGCGCGCACCGGAAATCCATAACAACCTGGGCGTGGTGTTGCAGAAAAAGGGCGAGATTGAGCTGGCCCGGGAGCAATTCCGCAAGGCGCTTTCCATCGATCCGGACAATGTGGAGGCGCGAAACAACCTGGGGGTGTGGTACAACAGCCGGGGGAGATCTGCCGAGGCGGCAGAAGAATTCAAGCAGGCGCTCAGAGTCAAGCCGGATAATGCCGAAGTCCGCTGCAACCTGGGAACTGCGTACAACAGCATGAAGCAGTATGACGACGCCATAGAGCAGTTCCGGCAAGCGCTGCAGATCAAGCCCGACTCCGCGGAAGCGCTGAACAACCTGGGCAAGGCCTACAAGGACAAGGGCGAGTACGACCAGGCCATCCGGATATTCAACAAAACCATTGAAACCCATCCCGGCCTGGCCATCCCCCACCTCAACATCGCCATCATCTACCTCTATCAGAAGAACGACCGCGAAAAAGCCCTCTACCATTTCGAGAGGGCTCTACAGGTTGAACCGAACCTGCCCCAGGCCGCGGCGGTGAGAAAGAAAATTGCCGAGCTGAGGGGTCAGTAGGGGTCAGGTCTCAATATTCAACAATTCGATCTTCTTTTGTGAGCCTAATGTTGAATATTGAGACCTGACCCCTCTTTACCTTCGCGGCTGAAAGCCGCTCCTACCGGGCTTTTACTGCTGCTCCTTTTTTAATCTTTTACTGTCGACTGTGGACTGCAATTTTACATCCCCAGTTCTTTCCGGTATGCCTCCATCACCGCCTTGGTGATCTTGCTGTGCGAGTGCTGCCTGGCATATTCCTCGGTGCCGGCCACCGCCGCTTCCCGAAAGGCGCCGGGCACCTTCTTCAGCATATTCTTGGCCTCATCCTCCCATTCCATGCTGAAGGGTAGGCCGGCCAGCGAGGACGCCTCCTGGAGTTCCTCGGTGATGCGCCCTCGATTGACAAACATCCAGAAAACCAAAATCAGCGTGGCAATGCCTTTCAAACCGAATGCCCAGCCCGGCCCAAGTTTATCAAAAAGAAATCCGCCCAGACCCACAAAAAACAACACACCGATAGGCTGCATGGTATTGAGTCCGCCCAGTATTGACCCTACCATCCCTTTCGGTGCGGCATCCGCTGCCAGGGTGTTTGCGCCGATAACCGCGCCGGACATGCCGAAGCCGGCCAGAAGGATCGCCAGGTACATGAATCCCGCGAAAGGGCTGGGAGAAAGCCCCATGCAGATGAGGCCCACGCCCCCCAGAAACAGCGAAAGTAAAATAGTGGGCATGCGCCCCCACTTGTCAATCAGAATGCCCACCACCGGCATGATGATCATTGAGAACACACCCATAACAATCATCGGGATGGAACCCTTGAGGGTCGCGGTCTCGGAAGTCAGGTTGTACTGATCGGCTAATTTTACCGCCCATGATACCAGAAAGGTCCCGATAACAACAATGTCGGCACGGGTTATCAGGGCACATAGGTAGCTGGCTTTGAGAGGTAGCCGCGCGTTTGCCACCTTCAGTATTTCCATCAGACCCTTCTTTTCCGCCTTTTTTTCCGGCATGTGTTCCTTTAATCCGATGGCGGTGAAAACCACGCCCGCAATGGCGATAGCGGTCGAGATGTAAAACACCACCGCGACCCCGGATTTTTTACCGATGGGCGCCACCATACCGAAAATGATGAGACTGCCCAGGCCCATCATCATGCCGTTTAAGGCCATCCCCTTGCCACGGTCTTTTTCCGCAACATAATCCGCCACCATGGTAATAAACTGGGGATAGACCATCACCAGGCCGATGCCGATGATTAAACGGATCACGTAGGCCGCAAACAACCCCTGCCCGAACTGGTTAAACTCAGCCGCCCGGGTGGGGGCAAAGCTCAAGGCGGCGCAAACGGCGGCGGACAATCCCCCGGGAAGGCCGAGGGCCGCGGCAATCTGATTGGAAAATAAAAAGAGGTAGAAAAAGAGGGCCAGTACCACAAAACCGATAATGGCCAGAATCTTCCGGCCGACCCGGTCCGACAGCATGCCGATATAGCCGACGAAAAGGAGGGTGGCGATCTGGCTCATATTCTGCAGCAGGCCGTTAATTGACCCGAAGAAGTCCATGGATACCCTGATGATATCCTTCAGGAATGCCGGCTGCAGGATAGCCGGTATCACCATGAGCAGACCGACCAGGAGCGTATTAAAATAGAGAAAGAAAAAGTTCCCCTGGGTCAAGTCAGGTGGAACTTCAATACCGGCAAATTTCCTTACAGCTGGCGCGCTCTTTTGCTCTGCCATATAACCCCTCCCCTAAGTGTCCGCTGCTAACAGGTTGTTGAAAAAATAGTTTTTCTCAGGCTGCTCAAAAACGCCCAGATGCAAGGCACGAGAAATCCCGAGGAATGAGGCGTACATGCAAGTACGCTGCAGTGACGAAGGATGAGCGTAACGCAGCAGATGGGTGTTTTTCAACAGGCTGCTAGTGTTTCTCTTTTTTGAACGCCAGCGCCTCTTCCATTGACGCCTTTCCCATAATCGCATCAAATTTCTTGGCGATGTCCGGCCGCTCCCGCTTGATCTGATCCATGTGGCTCAATATTGCACTCTTGACCACTTCCGGGGCGGTGTTTTCGCTGATATAACAGTTGTCGCACACTTCATTATCCGTCAACCCGAAGATATAGTCCAGTTCCTCATCCGCCAGCAAATGGATACCGAAGCCCCGGGAGGCCTTCTCCATCTCGCCCGGCCAGCAGTATTCAAAAGTGCTCTTCCAGTAGTCGGTATAGTCCTTGAAGCCTTCTCCCGTTTCCAGATGCCGCAGGATGGACTTGGCGGCCCGGTAGCCGTACATTACCGCCCCCTGGCAATAGGTTTCGATAAACGCGGCCGCGTCCCCCACCACCACCACGTTCCCCTCGGCCGGCTCCATGATCGGCGTATAAAAATTGAGGGCCGCCGACGAGCTGTGAACCACCCGGGCCTTGCGGAACCAGTGGGCAAACCTGCCCTGGGCGATGAAATAATCCAGCGCCTCCTTGGATGAAAAACCTATGGGGGTTCCGCTCATCAGATCGATGATCGGCTCATCTCCCGGCTTGGCCCCGGGCAGATGTTTGGCAAGCATATAAAGCTGGCTCCGGCCGTCCCGGGTGTGGCCCTTACCGATAAAGGTAATCCAGGAATTGGGATAGGGGACTTCGGCTCCCTCCAGGAAATAGGACGTCACATGAAAAGAAGTGATATACTTTCGCTTTTTGAAGAGCTCGAGGCCCTTGACGAGCTGTGAATTGACGCCGTCCGCGGCAACCGCCACCTTGCAGCGCACGTCTTTCAGGGTTCGCGAGGAACATCCCCGCAGGGTCACCCTGACACCGCCATTCAGGTTTTCCGCCTTCAAGCCCGCCGTCTCGGTCAGAATATCCCCGCCCGCGGCGACCAGGTCCTCCAGGAGGCATTTCAGCAGGTCATCCTTGCTGTAGGGCCAGGCCACGCCCTTGTCGTTGGTCATGGTGAGTTTTTTTTCGCCGGGAGAGAGGCGTATGCTCTTTTCCAGCTTCACCCACTGGCCGGTGTAGCGGACGGTAAGGTCGTTTTTTTCAAAATGGATATTATTATCCCGAATGGAGACGCTGTCGCCGTGGGTATTGGGCTCGGTGATTAAGGCGGTGCAACAGCAGCGGTTGACCGGGGGGATCTCTTTTTTAATATCAACCAGCAATACGTCCTGGCCCTCCCGGGCCAGGGTCAGGGCGGTCATCAGCCCTCCCGGGCCGGCCCCGATTACAACGATGTCATAGCGATCTTTCATGGCGCTCGTTTCAAGTCACGGGTTACAAGTTACAGGTTAAGAATAAATCCTAATATTTAAATCCCAAACAAATTCTAATGTTCAAAATTCAAAAACACGTTTCGGTCATTGGTATTTTTGTCATTTGAATTTTTTTAGTGCTTAGTGCTTGGGATTTAGGATTTCTCTTTTACAATGCTGCTTCGGCCAACAAATCCTGCAAGTCTTCCTCGTAAGGGTTGCTGGCCACATTGAGGACCAGGACTTCGGGGAAACGGCACTCCGGGAAAATGGCATCCACCCCGCACAGCGCCTGGCAGGTGCCGCACTCGATGCAGGAGAGCCGGTCGATATACGACCGGTCATCAATGAAACGTATGGCCAGCCGGGGGCAGAGATTGATACAGGCGCCGCAGCCGACACAGATATCGCGGTCAACCATCATAAGCAGGATCCTCGGGGATGATCAAATGCAGAGCATTTGATCAATGAAAAATGAAAAGTGCAAAGTGAAAAATGCAAAGGGCAGAATTAAGCTCATTCTATGTCTGGATTCTGCGGTCAAACAGCAGAATGACATCACCTATAGACTATAAGAGATTGCCTCGTCGCCCGCAAACGCAGGCTCCTCGCAACGACGTTAATGTGCACGCATTGTTTGATTCTGTCTTGTGATCCAACATTTTGCAATTTTCATTTTTCATTTTGCAATTTGCACTTTGCATTTATGTTTGCCCCTCTATTCCTACTTCTGACAGCGGGGGCACACATCAAAATGGTCATCCTTGAGCCCGGCGCGCTTGCGGAGATACTCGAGCTGAAATTCCGGCGCGATAATTTCCCCGCACTGGGCGCAGCGCTTCATGGTCAAGCCCCCCTTCCAGTTATCCAACACCCGGGCCGGCCCCTTCACTTCCTCGCCGCCGGGGATGCGCAGCCGTTCGCCCTCCGCAACTTCCCGCATGGTAATGGCCCCGGTGGGACAGATGTAAAAACAGGTGCCGCAGGCGATGCAGTCAGGGGATGATTTGAAGAAGGGCGACGCCACCTTTCGTATGTAGCCCCGGTCGGCATAATCGATGGCATGAATGTTGACAACCTCGCGGCAGGCCCGGATACAGCGCCCGCACAGTATGCACAGGTCATCCTTTCTCGTCTTCAGGCGGGGTGACGGGCTGACCCCCATTTCCGCCGCCAGATCCTTTATGCACGCGGCTTCAGGCACCTCGGCCAGCAGCAGCTCCAGCACCAGCCGGCGCACTTTCCTGACCCGCTCCGTCGAAGTCTTGACCGTCAAACCCTCCTCAACCCGGTGGGTGCAGGACGCGGTAATTTCAGCGGCGCCGCCCCGGTCGATTTCCACCACACACAGCCTGCATCCGCCGTACGGCAGGAGCGACTCGTGGTGGCACAGCGTGGGAATGTAAATGCCCAGCTTTTCGGCAGCCTCCAGGACGGTGGTCCCCGGCTTGACACTGATTTTCTGATCGTCAATAGTTAGAGTGAGCATTATCAAATCCAAAACAGGATAATGAAGTTTTGATCAAATTTCTTTTATGAGATCGATTCCTCGCCCCAGCGGGCTCCTCGCAACGACGGATTCTGTATTCTGAAGGAAATACGAGATCCTTCGTTTCACTTAGGATGACAGACCACGCATGTCATTTCGAACGCATGCGAGAAATCTTCTAAGCACGTCGAGGGCGAATTGCAATTCGCCCCCACACCTGCACGCATTACGTAACAACCGCGTCAAAAACGCAGACCTCGAAGCAGGCCCCGCATTTGATGCACTTTTCAACCTTGATGCGGTGTGGTTTCTTCTTGCTTCCGGTGATGGCGTCTTGAGGGCAGGCCTTGAGGCATGCCCCGCAACCGGTGCATTTCCCCTGATCAATGGAATAGGAAATGAGATCCTTGCACACCCCGGCCGGACACCGTTTTTCACGGATATGCGCCTCATATTCATTCCTGAAATAGCGCAGGGTGGCCAACACCGGATTCGGCGCCGTTTTACCCAGGCCGCAGAGCGAGCCGTCCTTGATGGTCTCGGCCATTTCCCGCAGATAGTCGAGATCACCCTCATCGCCCCTGCCGGCAACGATTTCATCGAGCATCTCCCGCATCCGGCGCACGCCCACCCGGCAGGGAACGCATTTGCCGCAGGATTCGTCCTCGAGAAAGGAGAGAAAATACCGGGCCACGTCCACCATGCAGGTCCGGTCATCCATGACGATCATCCCGCCCGAGCCCATGATGGAGCCGGCCTTGCTGAGCTGGTCAAAATCCACCGGAAGGTTGATCAGCTCCTGGGGTATGCAACCTCCCGAAGGACCGCCGGTCTGAACCGCCTTGAACTTCCTGCCCTTGGGAATCCCCCCGCCGATTTCATAGACGATTTCTTTTAAGGTGACCCCCATGGGCACTTCCACCAGCCCGATGTTGTTCACCTTCCCCACCAGCGAAAAGACCTTGGTGCCCTTGCTCTTTGCCGTCCCGATACCGTTTAACCACGTGCCGCCCTTGAGGATGATCTGGGGGATGTTGGCGAAGGTCTCCACGTTGTTGATGACGGTCGGCTGGCCCCATAACCCCGCCTCGACCGAGCGGGGGGGCTTGATGCGGGGCATGCCCCGCTTGCCTTCCAGGGAGTACGTCAGGGCGGTCGACTCGCCGCAGACGAAAGCCCCGGCC
>CAYWLT010000099.1:0-10123 GCA_964459295.1 uncultured Thermodesulfobacteriota bacterium | reverse complement strand
TAACGGAGATTCTTCGCTCTGCTCAGAATGACCGGCGAAGGGTTCAGAATGACAATAACGGAAATTTCTTCATTATGACACAGTCTCTCCGGGGAGAGGTTTATCCGCCTCTGGCGGCGCCGAAGGCGCTCCTACCGAAATTTAAAATATCTTTGGCTAGATTCAACCTATCACATCCCGTCTCCTACTCAAGGGGTAAAAGGTCATCCGAAATGATGATTTCCAACTCTTCCAGCCGCCGCTTGAGCTCCTGCCCGTCGGTGAAATAAACCGAGAGACAATAGCGGTTATCTTCAAAAAAAGGCGGCGGGGTGATGCTCACACCCCGGGGAAGCTTAAGGGCGTTGAGCCTTCCCTTGACCTGTTTCTCCTTTGCGGTGAGCAGCGGATATCGCATCGCGCGCAGACGGCGCAGGACCGCAGCACCTTTTTGCGGCCGATTCAGCTTATCATCCGTCAGGACGGATCGTATCGCCGGGTCTCCGGTTACCGATTGAGGCGACACGCCGTCCCGCATCCCGATCTCTACAACAGAAGCGATTACTTCAGCCTGTTTGCTCACGCTCAATTGTAAATCGATAAGCAGGGCGGCAAGACAACGTCTGTCCTCCGGATCCAGCCGCGCCAGGCTGAGCGCGCTGCGCACATCAATGACGCCCGCAACCACCGCATCCCGGATTTCCTTATCCAGCAGGCAGAGGGGTTGATAGGCTCTGAACTGCGTGATATGCGGCTGCAGTTGCAGCAGCGGCAAAAAATCGCTCACTATCTTCTTTTCGCTGTAATGGGAGAGAAGCCGGTTTAACGCGAGAGATTTGTCAACGGGGTTAAGTTCACGGTGAGAGATATTATCATAGAGGCTCAAGAGCAGACATGCCTCATCATCTGTTTCCGGAGGGACCAGTTGACATGCGGCAGCGGAAACCCCAAGCTCTCGCAGGGCGAGCATTCTTTTATAGCCGCAGACGATCTGGTAGCGGCCATCGGCTCTTTTGCGCAACACCGGAGGATTGATCAAACCCACGCGGCTTATGGATTGTTTGAGGAAATCAAGGCCAAATCCGTAGCTTAATCGGAAGCTCGCATCGTCAAGGTCAAGCATAGTAAGATTAACAGTGGCGGCAGCCTGCCCCTTGCCCAATGCCAGTTCATTACTCTTTCTTGAAGACATCGCTTCTCCCTGCTTTAGAACCACGGTTTGTAAACTCCAACCAAAAATATTTGAAGTTTCGGCAGGAGCGCCTTTAGGCACGTTGCATTCGCGGCTGAAAGCCGCTCCTACCGGTTATTATTGCTTCTTCGAGTTCATCGCAGAAAGGTGGGGTCAGGTCTCAATATTCAATATTACATTTCAAAATTTAAAACAGCACCCCATGATTGTTGAATGTTGAGACCTGACCCCTTTTTTCCCTTCGTGTGCTTCGTGTTCACAACAAAGCTTGTGACCGCGATATCTTCGCGGCTGAAAGCCGCTCCCACCGGTCATGAACATATCTGAGAGGGAAGTTCCAGTTCTCTATATGCAAGAATCTATAGCAGCGCCATCCCGTTTTCAACGAAAAAGTGGGATCAAATTTAATGCTTTAACTAAATCATATTTTTTGCTATACTCAACCCAAAATAGGATAAGCAAATCTTGGAGAAGTGTTCAGGAGCGAGGCATTGCTTCTGAAAAATGGTGTGGGGATGTAGCTCAGCTGGGAGAGCACTACCTTCGCAAGGTAGGGGTCGGGGGTTCGAATCCCCTCATCTCCACCATTTTTTACTCCATCTGCATCGCGGAGCGCGGTCATGAGAAAGGCCGAAGTCGAGAGAAAAACCAGGGAAACCGATGTTGCCGTGAAACTGGCTGTCGACGGTTCCGGCCAGGGCAGCATCAGCACATCCGTACCCTTCCTGGATCACATGCTGGAACTCTTCGCCCGGCACGGCCTGTTCGATCTCACCGTCAGGGCAAAGGGCGATATTGAGGTGGATTACCACCACACGGTTGAAGACATCGGCATCGCTCTGGGGGAATGCCTTAAAAAGGCGCTCGGCGACTGCAAAGGCATCAGGCGCTATGGCGAAGCAACCGTGCCCATGGACGAATCGCTGAGCACGGTGGTTCTGGATATCTGCAACCGGCCGGGCCTGGTATATGACACCCCGCTCACCCGGGAAAAGGTCGGCACTTTCGATGTGGAGTTGGTAAGGGAATTCTTCAGCGCCTTTGCCAAGAACAGCGGCATAGCGCTGCACATTAAAGCCCCCTATGGTGAAAATGCCCACCATATTATCGAGGCCATGTTTAAAGCCTTTGCCCGAGCCCTGGACATGGCAACCATGGTCGACGAAAGAATTGTGGGCGTTATGTCGACCAAGGGGAAACTGTAGCAGGCTGTTGAAAAACACCCATCTGATTTGCGGCTCAACGGGAGAGGGGCTTTTGAACAGGCTGCTCGCGAAACCGCTTTACTGACAGATGCCTCAATAAAACAGTCATTGCGAGAAGCACCGGCGACGAAATCCCATGAAAGCGCTTCGCCGATGCCCGCAATGACATTTTTGCTTAACACGCGTGTGCTGTGCTTACTTATCACGCAGTTCATGTGGAGGAACGCGCTCCGTCACGTCTGAATAGTCTATGCGGCCATGACAGGGCATGGGCCGGGGAGGGAAAGAGATGCTGATAATACCCGCCATAGATTTGAAAGGCGGCAGGTGCGTGCGGCTGCGACAGGGGGAGATGGACAAAGAAACCCTCTTCTCCGACCACCCCGAGGAGGTGGCGCGCCGCTGGGAATCGCAGGGAGCCCGCTTGCTTCACATTGTCGATCTCGACGGCGCGGTTACGGGAAGGCCGTACAATGAAACGGCAATCAAAAACATTCTGCAATCAGCAGCCATCCCCCTCGAACTGGGCGGCGGCATCAGGAGCCTCGACACCATGGAACGCTATCTTTCCCTGGGGGTTAATCGGGTGGTCCTGGGCACAATCGCCCACAAGCAGCCCGCCCTGCTGGAAGAGGCATGCAAAAAATTTCCCGGCCGGATTGTGGTGGGAATTGACGCGCGCGACGGCATGGTTGCCGTGGAAGGGTGGAAGGAAACCACCGCGGTACGGGCAGCCGACCTGGTAAAAACCATTGAGAACCAAGGCGTGGAAGCGATCATTTTTACCGACATCAAGCGCGACGGCATGATGAGCGGCCCCAACCTGCACAGCACCCGGGCAATGGCGGAGGCAACGCACATCCCGGTGATTGCATCGGGAGGGGTAACCACGCTTGACCACATCAGGGAATTGCTCCGCCTCGAATCCTGCGGCGTGCAGGGAATCATCATCGGCAGGGCGCTCTATGAGGGCAGCATCAATTTAAATGATGCGCTGGATCTGGCGGGTGACAAACATTAACCAGGCATGTTGACAATCCCTCCTCAGCCCGGCCCTCTCCCGCCTGAGAAATTATATTTTAATGCTTCGCGCCGTCCTGGGTGCCTCGGTGTTTCACTACCGGACGCACGGCATCCATGAGACAAAAGCGTACTTGCGCGAGCGTGGCATCCCGGTCAGGATGTGAGCGGATTTTCATCGTCTAATCTCAAGGAAGCGATTATGGAATGGGTTGATACCATCAAATTCGACGGCAATGGTTTGGTTTCCGCCATCATACAGGATTACCGGAATGGCGAGGTGCTGATGCTCGGCTACATGAACCGGGAATCCCTGCTCAAATCACTCGCATCGGGCAGAACCTGTTTTTTCAGCCGGTCGCGCCGGGCGTTGTGGGTAAAGGGTGAAAGCTCAGGCCACGTGCAGACCATCCGGGAAATATACGTCGACTGCGACATGGATGCCCTTGTATTCAAGGTGGATCAGGCTGTGGCCGCCTGCCATACCGGATACCGCAGCTGCTTCTACCGCAGGATCGAGGGAAAAGAAATGAAGACGGTCGGGATCAAGGTCTTTGATGCAGACGCGGTGTATAAAAAGGAGTAGGCAGTGAGCATGGCCGCAGCACCGGGACCCCGCATTGCCGTCACCATGGGCGATCCCACCGGCATCGGCCCGGAAGTCATCGTTAAAGCGCTCTCCCACCGGGGCATTTTGGCGGTGTGCCGGCCCATCGTGCTGGGCGACCGGGGCATAATGGAGCGCGCGGTCAGGCTCCTCGGCGCGTCCATTGACGTAAATGAGATGGCGACTGCGGCCGAGCGGCACTACCGGCAGGGTTCGATCAACCTGCTTTCCCTTTCCTCCATTAGCCCGGCGGAGGCACGACATGGCACGCCCTCACCCGCCTGCGGCAGGGCGATGTATGCCTATATTGCCGAGGCGGTGCGGCTGACCGCTCAGGGCGAGGTTGACGCCATAACCACCGCGCCGATAAATAAGAAGGCGCTTGCCGACGCTGGATATTCCTATCCCGGCCACACCGAACTGCTGGCCGAGCTGACCGGAACCGTAGATTATGCCATGATGCTCGCCGGGGAAAAGCTGAGGGTGGTGCCGGTCACCATTCACTGCGCCTTACGCGATGTCTTCCGTCTGCTCACCGCCGATAAAATTGCAGCGTCCATTCGAATCGCCCACCGCTCCCTGCGGGAGTATTTCAACCTGCCGCAGCCGAGCATTGCCGTCGCCGCCCTCAATCCTCACGCGGGCGAGGGGGGCCTTTTTGGCAGCGAGGAGGAAACGCTCATCGCGCCCGCCCTGGAGCAGGCACGCGCCCTGGGCATAGGCGTCTCGGGCCCCCTGCCGCCGGACACCCTTTTTTATCACGCCGCGGCGGGCCGCTATGACGCGGTGATTTGCATGTACCACGACCAGGCGCTCATCCCGCTCAAACTCCTCCATTTCGATGAGGCGGTTAACGTGACCCTGGGGTTGCCCATCATCCGGACCTCGGTGGATCACGGTACCGCCTACGATATTGCCGGCACCGGCAGGGCGAATCCGGCAAGCCTGGTCAACGCACTTAAAATGGCGGCGATGATGGCAGGAAGCCGGAAGAGCAGACAGTAGCAGAGGCCCGCCGCTACAAGTAAGGGTATTTCAATACATCATAAATATAATGGAGGGATGCACTCCGTTGCGTCCGATTCTTCTATGCGGCCACGACGGAGCGCGGCCCTCCATCAAACCAAATTTTTGGTTTGCCATCCTGAACGCAGCGAAGAATCTGCTTTGTGATATGCTTTGAGGGGAGCTTTATTTCTTAAGAACGGGCGCGCCGTTTTCGCTCACAATACCGTCCCTTTTTTGGAAGAATTTTTCCCTGAGCGCCGGCGGCAGTGATTTGGCGATGGTGGTTACCGCGGACAAAAGCGAGCGCGCCAAAAAGGAGTGCTTGATATAGCCGCTGCGGTTGGGAAGGAAGGTCACCATCATCAGGGTGATCATCGCCATCAGCACCGCTGTTTTCAACAGCCCCAGCATGGCCGCCGCCAATTGATCCGCCGCGTCCGGAGCGGCTCTTTTGAGCAGGTTGAGCACCGCCCAGAACAGGAGCTGCAGCAGAAAATACGTGGCGGCCACGAAGGCGGAGAAGGCCACGCCGTCTCCGAGTATCCGCGCGGTTACCGGCGGCCGGAAAAACGAAGCGAACAGGGAAAACAGGCGGCAGGTAACCGGATAGGCAAGGCAGAGGGCAAGAAGCGAATAAAAAGTCGGCACGCACCTTTTTCGGGCACTGCTGAAGACAAGATATCCCGCAATGCAGAGCAGAATAAAGTCTATTATCATCGACTGATCAAAAGGAATCCGCATGGCTCTTCCCCGGTTGGGTTCTTCTTTACCCCACGCAAAAGGCTTTTGTCAAATAGTTTCGACTCCTCACAATGGGCTGGATTTTTTTGGTTTTTTTGCTACAATGCCATGGTAGCATTGCATAAATGACATCACCTTACCCGGACCGACATGAAGGCAAACAAAACTGCGCTTTCGCAGAAAAAAGCAGCCGTGCCAAAAGCGGCAACCGATTCCTCGCTCGTCCCGTATGATCCCCTCCAAAGATACATCATGGAAATAAACCGTTATAAACTGCTGACCCCGGAAGAAGAATACCAGCTCGCCACCCGATACCGGGAAAAACAAGACTCCTATTCGGCCTACAAGCTGGTTACCGCAAATCTGCGGCTGGTGGTGAAGATTGCCCTTGAATTTCATCGCGCCTGGGTGATGAACCTGCTTGATCTCATTCAGGAAGGAAACATCGGGCTGATGCAGGCGGTCAAAAAATTTGACCCGCAGCAGGGCGTGAGGCTGTCGTCCTATGCCTCGTTTTGGATCAAGGCCTACATTCTCAGATTTATTCTGGATAACTGGCGGCTGGTTAAGATTGGTACCACCCAGGCCCAGCGCAAACTTTTCTTCAACCTGCAGAAAGAGCGCGCGCGGCTCGAGGCCATCGGATATGTTGCCGGGCCTAAACAACTGGCGGAAAGAATCGGCGTCAAGGAGAAAGAGGTGATCCAGATGGACCAGCGCATGAGCAGCTGGGAAGTGTCGCTCGACACACCCCTCAGGGCGGATGCGGATAAAAGCCTTATGGATTTTCTGCCGTTAGGGCAGGAGTCCATTGATTCCACGCTGGCCAAAAGAGAAATCAAATCCCTGGTTACCGGAAAGCTCAAGGAATTCAAAAAGACGCTCAAGAACAAGGAACTGGATCTTTTCGAAAGCAGGCTGTTGGCGGAAACCCCTTTGACCCTTCAGGAAATCGGCGATAAATACGGCATTACCAGGGAGCGGGTACGGCAGATAGAAGAAAGACTGCTGAACAAGATCAAGACCTACCTGGAACAGGAAATTCCCGGCATAACCGATGCCCCAACAAAACCCGACACCTAAGAAATGCGGTTTGCACCTTGACATAACCGGAGCAATCATTAATAATACTGCGTTTGAAAACAAGGGGATATAAACGTGGGTTTCCTGGGGAAATACAAAAACGAAATATTCCTGGCAATTCTGATACTCTACGTGATCACCCTGGGTATAGGCGTGATCGGCGAACTGTTTGATATCGAATGGATAGTCAATCTGCCTCTTTTCTAACGGGTCCATACACGTGCCAATGGTTTAATTAGTCAATACCCAGGGCCTTTGATATCGCTCCCCGGCACGAAAAATAACTGTCATTTCGAGCGCAGCGAAGCAATCTCATGCCGTGTAACATTCTGCTTTTATTGAAAGAGATTGCTTCGTCGCCCGCCCCGCGGGACTCATCGCAACGACTTTTTATTATGAGCTATTTCATGGACACGACCGTAGCCACTCCACATTTATCGTGAGGACGTCCCATCGATGGTAAAACAGGATTACTACGACATCCTCGGTGTGCCGCGAAATGCCACCGAGGATGAAATCAAGAAGGCCTACCGGCAACTGGCTCTAAAATACCACCCGGACAGAAGCCCGGGCGACCGGGAATCCGAAGAAAAGTTCAAGGAGGCCGCGGAGGCATACGAGGTATTGAAAGATCCCCAAAAGCGGTCTCTCTACGATCAGTTCGGTCACGAAGGATTGAGAGGTGTCGGGTTCCAGGGCTTTACCGGATTTGATGAAATCTTTTCCAGCTTCGGCGACATCTTCGAGGACTTTTTCGGCTTCGGCGGACGCGGCACGCGAAGGGACCGATCTTACGCACAAAGGGGAGCCGCCCTGCGCTATGATCTTACCATAAGCCTGCGTGAAGCCGCCTTCGGGAAGGAAAAAGAGATTGAAATCGATAAACACGAGCACTGCAAAACCTGCCACGGCACCGGGTTAAAGCCGGGCAAGTCCAAGCAGACCTGCCCGGGCTGCGGCGGCAGGGGGCAGGTCAGCCATACCCAGGGCTTCTTTACCATCAGCTCCACCTGCTTACGCTGCGGCGGTCAGGGAGAGATCATTACCCACCCCTGCAAAGACTGCAGGGGCAACGGCATGGCGGCAATCCGCAAGCAGCTCAAGGTAAAGATACCCGCCGGGGTCGAAACCGGCATTCGGCTGAAGCTGAACGGTGAGGGAGAGGCCGGCGAGCGCGGAGGCCCGGCGGGGGATTTGTACGTAGTCTTGCATGTTGAGCCGGATCCTTTCTTTGAACGGCAGGGAAACGACATCATCTGTCATATTCCCATCTCATTTTCCCAGGCCGCCCTGGGCACTCATATCGAAGTGCCCACGCTCAACGGCGCGGAGAAAATAACCATACCCCCGGGAACCCAGACCGGCCAGACCTTTACCATTAAAGGAGCGGGCATCCCCTTGCTGCAGCGAAAGGGCAGAGGGGACGAGTATGTGCAGGTGGTGGTAAAAACACCCACCCGGCTGAACCAGCGCCAGGTAAAACTGTTTGAAGAACTCGCTTCCCTGGAACAGGAATAATAAGCATCGCAAAGATGAAGCGTTTGTTGCCCATCATCTCCATTCCGGCACTTATCTTTTTTGCCCTTGCCTTCCTTCCGCCACCATTATATGCGGCTCCCGCCCTTTCCCTCTCCGCCGAAGAGGGAATCATTATTGCCGGGGAACCTTTTTCCATACAGCTCACCGTCTCCTGGAAGGGTGATGCCGAACAATACCTGGTGGAGCCCCCCCGCCTCAAGCTGCCGGAAGGCATTACCCAGTCATCCTCCGCTTACAGCGCCAGCGCCGCGGATGCCAGGTATTTCCTCTGCTACCGCTACACCCTGAACGCCACCTCAACCGGCCGATATATGCTCGACCCGGTGGAGATAAGCTACTGGGAAAAGAATGGCGGTGATGCCCGTACCGCGAGCACCGATGCGCTTCATTTTACGGTCAACTCCCGATCCGAGGCGGCGCTGCAACGATACCGGGTTCCCGGAGCGGCGCTGCTCATTTTTATAAGTCTTTTCGCAGTCTTATTCGTTTTAAGCACAAAGAAAAAAAGGGCGGACCGCACTCTGCCGGGTGACGGCGCCATAACCAAAGAAATCATTGACCGCGAGCTGACGCAGTGCCGGGCATTTAAAATAAGCGGAGATTGGAATAAATACATAGAGCAGGTCATCGCCATCCGCAGCAAAATCCCGTCGGCCGACAGGGATGAAAAAATGCAATCCGAGCTGAGCCGGCTCGCCGAACGGATTCAGTTCGGCGGCTACCGCCCGTCGGAAAATGAAATCTCGCTCATGGAGCGGCAGCTGGAAAAGGCATGCGCCGACGCGTTTCCGCATTAAGCAATCAAAACATAAACTGAAGCACATTTCGGGCTGCGACCGTATTCAGTCATGGACGCGGGGAGGAATAACACATGCAGACGGATATTCAGGGTATCACCAGATCGGTTGAGGAAAAAAGCTCCTATCTGCAGGCGCTGACCGGGGAGATTGAAAAAATAATGGTCGGCCAGCACTACCTGATCGAGCGGCTGCTCATCGGCATTTTGGCCAACGGCCACATACTGGTCGAAGGGGTTCCCGGCCTGGCCAAGACCACCGCGGTAAAGACGCTGGCGCAGGCCATCTCCACCACCTTTCGCAGAATTCAGTTCACCCCGGATCTGCTTCCCGCCGATCTCATCGGCACACAGATGTACTCACCCGCCAGCGGCAGCTTTACCATTAAAAAAGGTCCCCTGTTCAGCAACATCATCCTGGCGGATGAAATAAACCGGGCGCCGGCCAAGGTGCAAAGTGCGCTTCTGGAAGCGATGCAGGAACGGCAGGTGACCATCGGAGATACAACCTTCCGGCTCGAAGAACCCTTTCTGGTCATGGCCACACAGAATCCCATCGAACAGGAAGGCACCTATCCCCTTCCCGAGGCCCAGGTTGACCGCTTTATGCTCAAACTTCGCGTCACCTACCCCACCAAGAAGGAGGAAAAGGATATCATGAAGCGCATCGCCGAACAACTGCCCGTCGAGATAACCCAGGTGATCGGCCCCCGCGAAATAATCGAATCAAGAAAGGTGGTGGACCAGATCTACATTGACGAAAAATTGCAGGACTACATCGTGGATATTGTTTTTGCCACCCGCGAACCGAAAGCGTACGGCATCGACATTGCCGGCATGATCGCCTACGGCGCCTCCCCGCGGGCAAGCATCTACCTCAACCGGGCGGCCCGGGCTTACGCATTCCTCCAGGGCCGGGGATACGTCACCCCGCAGGATGTGAAATCCATCGG
>CAYWLT010000098.1:0-10169 GCA_964459295.1 uncultured Thermodesulfobacteriota bacterium | reverse complement strand
CGTCAATTCCCTGCTGTGTAGATTCTTCTCTCAGAAATATTGATAACCGCTAGGAGCAGCTTTCAGCCGCAAATATATCTGGCCCACAAACCTTGTTGTAAACACGAAGCACGCTAAAAAAAAGGGGTCAGGTCTCAACATTCAACAATCATGGGGTGCTGTTTTAAATTTTGAAATGTAATATTGAATATTGAGACCTGACCCCACCTTTCTGAGATGAACACGAAGTAGCAATAATAACCGGTAGGAGCGGCCTTCAGCCGCGAATGGATCGCGCCTGAAGGCGCTCCTACCGATATTTCAAATATCTTTGGCTGGTTTTCCCATCACCTCATTACTCCAGCACTCCAGCTTTTTCCCACCGCATCACTCCATTACACCACCACTCCAGGGGTTAGTGGTAAACGATCCTCAAGTCCCGCGGCGCCGGCCTTTCCTCTTCGCCGTCGATGAGATCCCGGGTAAAGCGCTGCTTGCACTGCGTGCAGAGATAGACCGACACCTCTTCGCTCTCCAGATCCCCCGGCTCAACGAAATCCAGGTCACCTGTTTCCTTAAAAAGCCCCTGCGCGCCCGCCGGGCGATCACCATCCCAGCCGGGATGAAAGCCGTCATACTCGGTGGCGATGTGGATGCGAACGATATATTTCAAACTCCGCTGCGAAAGCCGCTTCCCGCAAAGGGCACATAATACGTCAGACATGCGTTTACCTCATCAGGTTGTGTGCGACGGAACCGTCACAGGTTGTATAATTCCTCTCCCAGGGTATGCACCCAGTTTTCCTGTAAAACTTTAATTGCTTCTTCAGTCTTATCAACCCCCAGTATCACCACCGCCTGGTCGCTGGAGCGGCCCAGATAGGGATACAGGTAGTGCACATTGATATCGGCATCCTTGAGGGGCTTGAGCACGGCATTGAGCCCTCCCGGGTGATCCGGCGTCTCCACCGCAAGCACATCGGTTTCCTTCACCGCATAGCCATTGGTCTTAAGAATATTCACCGCCTTGAAGGGCTCATCCACCACGAAGCGCACCGTGCTGATATCGGCGGTATCGGCCACGGAAATGGCCCTTATATTCACACCCCCATCGCCCAGAATCTCACTCACCCGGGAAAGCGCCCCGGGCACGTTATCCAAGCTCACCGATATCTGTTTGATGGCCATTACCGCTGCTCCTTTATGAATGCATGTCCCTGTTCGAGGGCCTGCTGATTTATCTTCAGCAGGCGCTCTCGCTTTGCCCCCAGTATGTCGGGAAGGTTCTTGAGCAGGCGGGGAAACGACACGATGCCGCTCATCCGGACAAATGCCCCCAGCATAACCATGTTCGCCGCCTTGATGTTCCCCAGCTTTTCCGCAAGCTCGCTGGTGGGCACCTCGATCACTTCAATGTCGCCCCGCACCGACGCGGCATTGACCATGGAGGAGTTGACCAGCGCCAGCCCGCCCGATACCAGCATGTTCTGAAAGCGGACAAACGCCGGCTGGTTCATGGCCACCACGAAATCGGGTTCGGAGGCGACCGGCGAAGCAATCTCCTCGTCCGAAACGGAAACGGTGCAGTTGGCGGTGCCACCTCTCACTTCAGCGCCGTAGGAGGGGAAATAGGTGACATGCTTTCCCTCCAGCATGGCGGCGGTTGCCAGCGCGTGGCCCATGGAAAGAACCCCCTGCCCGCCAAATCCCGAAAAAACCGACTTGATCAGCATTTGGCCTCTTTAATCACGCCCAGGGGGTACTGTGTGGTCATCATGTCATCGATCCAGCGGCACGCCTCCGGGGCGGTCATTTTCCAGTTGGTGGGACAGGGAGAGAGTATCTCCACCATCGAGAAGCCGGTCTTCTTGAGCTGATGCTGAAATCCCTTAACCATGGCCTGTTTGGTCTTTCTGACGTTGGCGGGACTGTTGACCGCCACGCGCTCGATGTATGAGGTCCCCTCCAGCTGGGCGAGCACTTCGCTGAACTTTAACGGGTAACCCTGCAGCTGCTTGCTTCTGCCGGCAGGCGACGTGGTGGTCTTCTGCCCCAGCAGCGTCGTCGGCGCCATCTGGCCCCCGGTCATGCCGTAAACCGCGTTGTTGATGAAAAAAACGGTGAACAGCTCTCCCCGGTTTGCCGCGTGAAAGGATTCGGCGGTGCCGATCGCCGCCAGGTCTCCATCGCCCTGGTAGGTAAAGACCACCGCGCCGGGCCGTGCCCGCTTCACCCCGGTCGCCACCGCCGCCGCCCTTCCGTGGGGGGCCTCCACCATGTCCACATCAAAATAATTATACGCCACCACCGAACATCCCACCCCGTCGACGCAGATGGTCTTGTCCCGCAGCTTCATCTCGTCAATCACCTCGGCGATGAGTCGGTGGACTATGCTGTGGCCGCATCCCGGGCAGTAGTGAAAGGGGGTGGGATGCAGCGACTGCGGTCGGGTAAATACTTTTTTCATGCCTTGCGCTTCCTCTGCGACTGCAGGTATTGCCGGGTGATGATCCGGTAGAGCTCAATCGGCGCCGGCAGCACCCCGCCCGGCCTCCCGTAAAAATGAACCGTGCCTTTGCCTTCCAGCGCCAGCTTCACATCTTCGATCATCTGCCCCGCGCTCATCTCAAAAACAAAAAACTCACGAATGCGCTTCGCCGTGTCCCTGATTATCTGCGTTGGGAAAGGCCAGAGGGTCTTGGGGCGGATCATCCCCACCTTCATGTTCTCCTTTCGCATCCGCTTGATGGCCCCCTTGGCGATGCGGGCCGCCGTGCCGTAGGCGATCACCGCCAGCTGCGCGTCATCCAGCTGAAAGGTCTCATAGCGGACCTCGCGCTGCTCGATGCGCTTATATTTTCTCATCAGCTTCCAGTTATGCTCCTCCTGGTCCTGCGGGTCCATTCTGAAAGAATGAATGGCCTTGGACGGCCGTCCCTTGGCCCCGGTCAGGATGTAGTCCAGTTCCCGCCCGCCTTCCTTGCAGGGAGGCGGTATCCGCACCGGCTCCATCATCTGCCCCAGCACCCCGTCTGCCAGCACGACCACCGGGGTGCGGTAGGTATCGGCCAGATCAAAGGCCGAGGCGGTCATGTCGGCCAGCTCCTGCACCGAGGCCGGCGCAAGTACAATGGTGCGATAATCGCCGTGCCCGCCGCCGCGGGTCGCCTGGAAATAGTCCGACTGGGCGGAGTAGATCGACCCCAGACCGGGCCCCCCGCGCACCACGTTCACAATGACCGCGGGCAGCTCCTGGCCGGCCAGGTAGGAAATGCCCTCCTGCTTCAGGCTCATGCCCGGGCTGCTGGATGAGGTCATGGCCCGGCCGCCCACCACGCTTGCGCCCAGAACCATGTTGATGGCGCCAATCTCGCTTTCCGCCTGGATAAAAACGCCCCCCGGCACTTCAGCGAGCCTTCTCGCCATGTACTCGGGGAGTTCATTCTGCGGGGTGATGGGGTATCCGAAATAGAACCTGCAGCCCGCCTGGATGGCCGCTTCACCGATGGCGCTGGTCCCGCTCATGAGTTGCTTATTCACGATAGACCTCGATGGCCATTTCCGGGCAGACCAGGGCGCAGGTCGCGCAGCCGGTGCACCCGTTCTGCTCATCAAACGCGGCGACCAGATATCCCTTGAGGTTGAGCTGCTTGGATTGGGACAGGGATTTCCTGGGACAGAATGACGCGCAGAGCAGGCATCCCTTGCACAGCTCCTGATTGATGGTAACTGACCCCTTCATGCACCGATCTCCGCAAACACAATTGATAATATGTAGCGTACAACCCGAACCTTGTCAAACAATTTTACCAGTGTCCGCCACTGCACCCTTTCGCGGAATGGCTTGAAATATACAGAACGGCAGGTCGCTTCGGGCTTGATTCAGCCACACATCTCAAAAAACCCTGCCGCATTAAGATAGACACAACATTACCAAACAGTCATAACCAATTATAGTATTTAAATTATTCCATATCCCTGTTCATGGACGCCGGCCGATGGCACCTTTTTTGCTGCCCATAATACATTATAAATAAATTACAGGCAGACAACTAACATTTTCACCAGAAGGAGGCGCGGCATGCAAAGTAAAATGTGTCTCACGCTCACTCTATTATGTGCGGCCCTGGCTAGCCTGGGCGCGGCAAACTCCTGTCAGGCGCCAATGGATGCCACGGGTGATTACAGCGGAACCTGGTCCATAAACATCAAAGAAGGTGAAACGGTGGTGGATACGGCGGAGTGCGGAGCCATCAGGATGACCCTGACCCAGGATGTCACCCTCAATCCCCCCGAGAACCTCAAGGTGACCGGCACTATCATCGCCGACGACTATGCATGCTTTGCGGATGCCGGGTGGCCGGCAAAGCTTATACCGGATCCCGAACCAATAGAAGTTTCAGGAACCATGGGCTCTAACGACGGGCGTCTGATTCTTGTATCGGGGGGTCTTGGCACGGGAACCGGGGCCTTCTTTCTCATCGATGGCATGGGTGCGGCAGACCGTACCAGCGCGGATAAAATTCCGCCCATGCTCACCTGTTCCGGCAAATGGGGTTTTGCGGTAAGCGTGGTCTTTCTCGGCACGCTTGGCGTGGACGGGACATTCAGCGTCACCCGGGAATAAAAGCCATACACCCCGCAGCAACAGAAAGCCCTCTTCGCCATGAGGGCTTTCTGTTTTCATTTTTTAATCACGCAAGCGATGCGCTCAGTACCCCAATTTCTGCAGGTTCTGGATGGTCCAGAAGTCATTGGATATGGTCTGGCCGATCTCCTTGACCAGATCGAGGGAGGGGCACCCGTGTCTCCGCTGCAGGTCGCTGGAATATAATTCAAAGGTATGCACGTGGTTGATGTTTTTCTTGGGGTCGTTATAAATCATGGTATGGAACAGAAAATGTCTCCACACCCTCCCCTGCCGGTCCCAGGTGACCTTCTGCAGGCAATGGTAGCTTTCGGGATCCATGTACAGAATTTCGTTGCTGTAGACCGCGTCCTTTTCCTTGAATTTCGATTGCAGGACGTAGGCGTTTATTCTCTCCAGCTGCAGGCCGCTCCATAAGGCCTGGCCGGTCACCTTGGTATATTTTGTCGTATCGGTATGACGGCCGAGCAGCATCTCCTTCCGTCCGACAATTTCCCAGGTCTTTCGGTTGATATGTCCGTTCCACCCGGCTTCGTCATCTGGTCCAAGATCGGTGCCGTCAATGGTATCTGATTTATAGGCAAACCCCATGCGGCGGATCCGGCGGAAGAGGGGAAACCATACCCAGACGTCGTCAGGCTTGGTCAGGTCGAGGTATCGCAATTCCATGTACCGGGTGCCTCTCACGTCCAGCGGCTCGTCGATATACAGATACATGGCCCGGCGTATCCCCTTGGGGTTGTCGGGTTTTTTGAGCAGCGGTTCGTAATCGCACCTGCCGGTAAAATAATCATGGATCCAGGGCTGAACCGCGCGCCGTTCGGTTCTGGTGCGGGGATTGACCACCACGCCGTCTCGATTCACCGACACCGTATCGCCGTGGGTGGTTGATTCCAGGTCCCACGCCAGCTCCAGTCCCGACTTGGGAAAGGGAAAAGGAAAACCGGCCTGATCCCCCGTCTCCCATCCCATCAGAAACTCATTGGGGCCGGCGCCGCCGGCCCAGAATGCCTTTCGGGGATTGGGATCAAACGTGGCCGTAGGCGCATATTTTCTGGTCATGGCATCCTGTCCCGGGGTGGGAAGAATCTGCTTGTAGGGGACAATGTCAAACCATAAATCATCGGCACCCCAGTCAGCGGGATTCTTGTACATGTCATAGAACTGTTCCGACAAAAAATCCTTTACCTGATCAATGTTGTCTTTATTGATCCTCTTTCCCGCCCAGGTCTTTTCCCACTCACGCACCTTCTCCAGGTCAGCGCCCTGATAACAGGCGGCCGGCCAGTTTTTAAGCTCCTCCTCGGTGGTTATCGCGGCACCCCGACTCGCAATGACCCCGCTTAAAACCAGCGCCGTGAAGACTGCCGTCACCATGCCACACCATTTCCTGCCTTCCTTCATTGTTTTTTCCTCCCTGGGTTAAATGCCGCCGGTTGTCAAAACAGGTAGCCGATTTTGAAGTGCACATAGTTGAGGGTATCATTGCTGTTGGTGTATTTATTGTGCTTGGCGTCCGCCTTGTGGTTAAATGGCCCTGAATTGGACCAGGAAATGCGGGGCAGCAGGGTGAATCTCCAGTGCTGGCCGGGCCCGTACTGAAAAAAGGCGTAGAATGCCCCAAACCCGCCGGTGTTATAGGAATAGTTAAACTTGGTCATAAGCTCCTGGTCAAACCAGTCGGTGGTAACGTCCAGGCTGAATGAGGTGGTATTCTTGTCGCCGGCTCCCCGGTTATACCCTTCCACGTTGAGGTTGCGATCATGATTCAGGATCCAGTCCTGAAAAATCCCCAGGTTGACATCGACGCTCCGGTGTCCGTTGTATTTACAGATAAATTGCGGCATGAAGTCGTGGCCGATTTCCACCGCATAGCCAATCAGATCCCTCCGGGTGACATTTTTTACCCCCCACAAATTATTGCCGTAATATTCCATCCGGTTGAAATGAAGGTTCGGCTTGTAGGCAAATTCAAACCGGACGTTGGATTTGAAGGGTATGTCATAACCGAAAAAGGGGATGTTGTAGATATATTTTGTGGCCGTGGCGCCGAGGTTATTGCCGCGGTAATATCGAAACGTCTTGTTTTTGGGATAGGGAAGGCTGATGCCGGTGGTTGCTTTATAGCTGTTGTATTCTCCCGCCCAGAGATTGAAACCCCTGATGCCCATATTATAAGACATCCAGCCGATTGAGGTTTTGGGCAAGTATGAATCAGCCCGCTGTCCCCAGTCAATACATACCGGGGTTGCTTCATAGCCGTTGTACCAGAGGATGGTCCAGTCCCAGTCCCAGTTAAATCCCCGAATCCGAAAACCGCCCTGGGCATCATGCAATCCGTGCTCATTGACCTCGTCATGCTTCCACCGCCGCCACATGCGTGAGGTGAATCCCCCGGTATAGGTGGTATTATACATCGATCCTTCCGGAGGCAAATCCATGGCCTGAACGTCATAGGGAACAATTATGGTCTCCAGGGTGAGATCATTCTTGAAGCTGGTCTGATAAAAGCCGCGGAACATCCACAGCCCTTTCTTGAAATCCTCCCAGTCATCAACCCCCATCATGTGCGACCGGGTATCCAGGGGGTTCACCACGTCCGCCGTCCGCTGCAGGTTGGTCTCGCCCCAGACCACCATCTGCTTGCCCAGGCGCAGGGTCCATGGTCCGTGCACGTAATTCATATACAATTCCCGGAGCATCTCCAGCCCGTGCGGGGTCTGGTACTTATTGCGGTCGTATGAGGACATGCCCCGGCGCCAGGCCGGGTTGATGTCCTGGGATATATCGTAGAACCATTCCACCAGGGTATAAAAATCAAGCACCGTGCCTCCCTGCTGATAGGCATGGTAGAGGGCTTCCAGGTGCAGATGGGTTTTCAGCATCGCCGGGTTTTCCACATGCCCGCCATCCGACATGCGCCCCCCGTAGCTGTGTTCGCCCCTACCCTTCTCCCAGTCCTTGGTATCATACTTGAAGTTCCATTTTTCCTCGATGCTGCCGTTAACCTCCACTTTCTGATCCAGGAGGTAAATGCGGGCAGATATTGAGGAAGGACCCCCGATAAGGGCCGCCAGAAAGGAAATAATAACAAACGTCCACCATGGTCTGTACATAATGCCCCCCTTCTCCCTTCAGTTTGAATTGCAATTATTGTCGGCGTGTTTGGTTTTTGTACCAATAATGCCGATGCCTGTCAACCAATTGCCGAAAAACTGCACAGCCGGGCAAATGCGGCACTCGCGTCATATCGCCCGGTGCATCAGGGTGGACGGAAACAGCTTCAAAACCAACTGCACCCCGGCTCCAATCCCCCGCGCCCCATGCGCTACGGCCCGGTTATAAACTTCGGCTTCAGCAGCACCACGAAACTGGGAACCAGCAGCAGTGCGCCGACCATGTTCAGGAACAGCACGATCGCCAGGAAAAGTCCCATCATCGCCTGGAACATCAGCGGCGAAATCACCCAGAAGAAAATGCCCACGGTAAGGGTGGTGGACAGGTAAACCACCGCCTTGCCGGTGGTGAGCATGGCGTTCTCGATGGCCTTGTTCAGGTCATGGAACATCCCATACTCGTCCTTGATCCGGCTCAACAGATACACCCCGAAGTCAACCCCCAGCCCGATCCCCACCGAGGTGACCGGCAGGGTGCTGGTGGTGATGGTAATCGGGGTCGGAATCGCCCAAAAAAAGCCGGTGGCCATCATGGCAAAGGCAATGGCATTGGATATAATCAGCGGCAGGATGAGGATAATCCCGGCCATGAAGCTCCGGTAAAAGATGACGCAGAAGGTAAAAATGAGGATGAGCGCCCAGGTGCCGGTGGTATACTGGTATTCCTCGATAATCTCATTGACTGCCGCCTGCACGCCGAACTCCCCTCCGCACAGGCGGTATCGCATGGGAGGGGCAAGCCGGGAATGGTTCTCTATGTAGTCCTTGACCCGGGCCATCACCGTCTTGATGGTGGGGGTCATCTTGTCCCGGCAGTAGATGATAATGTTGGCCGAGGTGTCTTCACCGGGGTCGCAGAACCGGTCAGCGGTTCCCGGCGTTCCCATCTCGGTAACCCGGCGGTAGCTGTAAATGGTCTCCCGGTCGTCAGTGGGGAAAAAGTACCATTTGGGATCGCCCTCGTGGGCCAGCCAGCCGGCCCCGGAAAACGATTGGATTACCGAGCGGGTAAACATTACCGGTTTCCCCTTCCCTCCCGGCTGCTGTGTTTCCTTCATGAATCGCTCGAAGCGCTCCATCTCTTTGAAGTTGTCGCCGCACATCATGTACGGCTTGCCCGGACAGCAGACCAGGTCGCGGTATTTTTCACCCTCCATCACCACCAGCAGCGGGCTTAAAATAGGCATGCTGAAGGAGATGCGGAATCCGTCCCGGTTGTAGCGGTGCCAGGGCCAGAGCAGCGAGGAGCCGGGTACCGCGTCTCCCACCTGGATGGTCCGGGCAAAATAGGCGCCGAATATGAACAGGAATAAAAAGGCCGCCAGGACCGGCCAGCAGCCCCACCGGGTAATCCACGCCCCGAGCCGCATCAACCCGAAGTCAAGGGTGCTCTTCTTCTCCAGCCGGGCGACGGACTTGCGGGGGAACGGCAGATAGGAGAGCACCGCCGGCAAAAAGCACATGACGATGGCAACCGTCACAATGGACCAGAAGGTACAAACAATGGTGATCATCCGCATGATTTTGATGGGGGTCAGCGCGATGAGCATGATGCCGGTGGCGTCGGTGATGATGCTCACAAAGCCGGGGATGAACAGCTCCTCAATCACCCTTTTGCATGCGGTCTTCACCTCCTTGGCGATCGCGCACTCTTCAACATAGCGCTTGATGATCTGCACCGAGTGGCAGGCGGCCATGGCCGAAACCAGGAAGGGGAACACCAGAACCAGCGGATCCAGGGAGTACCCCAGCAGCACCATAAAACCGATGCCCCATACGGCGCTGATCAGCGAGCCGACCACGGGCAGCAGCATGCCCCGGACCGAGCGGAAGTAGAAGAGAAACAGTGCCAGCATCACCACCAGGGTAACGCCCATGATGGTCAGGATGGTGGTGACATAGCTGTCAATGTATCCCAGGTGCAGCGGCTCACCCGCCATGCTCAGGATGTGATTGTCATCCTCATATTTTTTCTGCAGCCTGGTCAGTTCCCGGTAGACCACCGGGTAGTCGATCTCATCGTCAAAGAAATCGGCGGTGATCAGCGTCTTCTTGTTGTCAAACCAGACTAGGCCGCCGTAGAAAACGCTGGCATACACCTTCTCCCGCAACTCCTGCGCCTCCTCGTCGGTTTGGGGCACATGGGGAAACATCAGGGGGACAAAGTCATAGCCGCCGGATATGAGCTTCATGTCCACCACCGTATTCACCGCCAGCGAGGTTATCTTGAATCGGTCCACCGCGGGGATCAGGTACAGCTCATCGGTTAATTCCCTGATTTTTTTCAGGGTGGTGGGATTGAAGATGTCACCCCGGCGCACCTGGTAGATCATGGTCATGGTATTGGCGGCGCCGGACTTTGCCCG
>CAYWLT010000097.1:0-10185 GCA_964459295.1 uncultured Thermodesulfobacteriota bacterium | reverse complement strand
AAAAAACAGTGCAGTGGGGAGAAAGCGCCCAGGCAGTTTTGGTTGAGAGGGTAAAGGATTTATCCACCATGCCTTCCTTCAGCGCTTCCGCCGCGGCGCTTTTTACCAACAGCAGATCGTCGAGATAGCGCTCGCCGTACTGGGGATAGAGCACGAGATCGGTCATCGGTGTAAAATCATTGATGAAGATATTCATGCCCGGCATCCGGGTGAGATTGCACCAGAAGAGAGGAAGATTATTGCCGTCTTCAGGCCAGGCCAAAAGCGATGCCTCCGAAACCGATGCTTCATGAAGGGTGATGGTTGAAAAGGTGACTTTCTCTATTTTATCAGCCTTAAGCAGGGAAAGCTCTATGGCGCCCCCCTCCGCTTCAATTTTTTTCATCGACGGGTCGATGGACACTTCCTGCAACGCCATCTGCCCAAGACATTTTTTCATCTTCGCCAAAAGACTCATGGCTGACGCTCCCAGCGCTGCGCCATCCTGAAGCCCTGCTTGGCGAATTCCCGGGAGATGATGGTTATGCGGTCAACGGTTATTTTGCTGATGAAGAAGCTGTTCTTCACCCCCTGTCTCCATTTTGCCAGATGCTCTTCCCGCTGCTGCGGCGTCGCATCCTTGGGAACACGGGCGCCTTCTTCATACGGGAGAAAATTAATCATAATCTGCTCAAACTCGGGACTGGTCCCGTCAAGCAGCTCCGCGCGTCCCCGTATCTGACAACAGAGATAATTTCCGGAGAAGCCGGTGAACTCTTCGTGGAAGTTGAGGCTTACCTGGGGATTGTTCCTGATGTGGACGAGCTTTTCGGTTCCCTGCTCATGGAATCCGTAAAGCGCCTTCTTTTCAGGGTCAAGGGTAAACTCCGCAGTTGTGGTCAGGGGGACATTATTCATGCTCGTGCCCAGCACATAGGTCTTGGAGTCCATCTTTTTGCCGCCGATCACCTTCACGATCTCCTGCCACACCTGCTCCCTGGACATGATGCCTTCGCCCGCCTTTCTTGCCCCCCACTCCCCGGAAAGCCAGAGCTGGGTGGCGGTGGTGTTGGCGTCGAGTTTAATCTCATGGCAGTCATTGCAGGCAAGGCCCGGCTCGATTGCCGGATGATTGCTTTCATAGGTTGCAGTTGCATCAATGCTTTTCGCCTCCGCCGGTGCGGCGGGTGCGGTTACGGGCTTCGGCGCCTCCTGGGCCGCATACAGGCCTGAACACACCGTAACGGAAGACACGATCAAAAACAGTCCCACACATTTTTTTGCGCTTCTCATACCTGCCTACCTCCTTGAAATTAGATTCATGCAGGTTCAATTCCGACATTTTACCGGCCGCCGGATGGTTCTCCTCTCATCACTATTAATAACCGGCAGGAGCGGCTTTCAGCCGTGAATGAATCGCGCCTGAAGGCGCTCCTACAGAAATTGCAAATATGTTTGGCGTGATTTTAAACGCGCGCAATCTCAATTCTGGCAACCTCATCCGAACGGGCGATTTTTTATAGCGTAATCCCATAATTTAAGCAACAAAAAGAGTCCCCGCCCGAGGCACGGCATTTATACAAAATTCCGGATGGATTTCCTAGATATTTTTCATTTGACAATGCCTCCGCTGACTGGTTACATGATAGGTAGACAGCAACAGCCAAAGGAGATAGCGCATGTACGGATGGATGGGGAAAATAATACGCGTAGACCTTACAGCCGGGTCGGTCCACTACGAACCCCTGAGTGAAGAGCTCCGCCGCGACTTCATCGGGGGCCGCGGCATCAACTCCAAAATGCTCTATGACGCCACCGACAGCAACACCTCCCCTTTTTCACCTGAAAATGTTCTCATCTTCGGCACCAGCCCGCTTTCCGGCACCGCTGCCCCCTCCACGCCGCGTTGCACGGTAAGCGCAAAATCACCCTTGACCGGCATCCTCGGCGACGCCAATTTCGGCGGTTTTTTCGCGCCCGCTCTCAAGGCGTGTGGTTTTGATCACCTGGTGGTGACGGGTAAGGCGGAGGCGCCGGTCCAGATCGTCATCAGCGGAGGGGAAGCGGAGATCCGGCCGGCGGAGCACCTCTGGGGCAGATCAACCCATGAAACCGAAACCATGATTCGCCAGCGCGCAAACGGCAAAAAGATACATATAGCCGCCATCGGGCTCGCCGGGGAAAAACTGGTGCGCACGGCCTGCATAGTGCACGGCCATAATGTCGCGGGAAGAACCGGCATGGGCGCGGTGATGGGTTCAAAAAACCTCAAGGCGGTCGTGGTGAGCGACGGCACAGCAAAACCGCTGATCGCCGACCCCGAAAGATTCCGCCAGGTCAGCAGCGAACTGCGAACAAAAATCCGGAAATCACCGTTTTACCCCTTGTTCTCCACCTACGGCATGGCGGGACCGCTGGCCATTGAAAACGAATCGGGAATCCTGTCGGTCAGAAATTTGCAGCAGGCGGGGGGGTTCGAGGAGGTTGAACAGGTAACCTGCGAAACCCTTGCCCGGGATTTCTACACCGGCGCAAAAAGCTGCTTTTCCTGCAGCGTCGGCTGCATGAAGGAATGGGAGGTAAAAGAGGGTCCATACGCGGGACTGAAAGGGACCAAAATCCCCGAGGGCTGCAATGCCCCTAACGGCCCGCACTGCGGGAACTCATACGCCCCTTCCCTCTTTAAAATATACCACCTCTGCAATGAATACGGCATCGATGTGCTTGATTTCGGGTGTCTGATGGCCTCGGTGATGGAATGGTACGAAAAGGACATCATTACCCGCGACAACACCGGCGGTCTCACCTTTGAATGGGGCAACTACGAATCGATGATCGCGATGATCCCGCTGATAGCCGCGCGCGAGGGTTTCGGCGCGGTGCTGGCCGATGGGGCGGTACGGGCGGCACAGCGGATCGGAAGAGGCGCCGAACGTTATGTCAATTCCTGCAAAGGCATGATCATCGGCGGGCAGGACATCCGGGGACTCAAGGGCACCGCCCTGTGTTTCGCCACCGCCACCCGGGGCTGCGATCATCTGCGGGGAAGCAACATGCTGGAGATTCCCATCAAGGGCAGGAGCCTGATCACCGCGGAAGAGGCGGTGCAGCGATTCGGCTCGGCGCAGATCTTGGAGCACGATTCGTACGTCAAGGCAAATCCGGTCATTTATTATCAGGACATCTATACCCTTGCCGATTCATTGCAGGTTTGCAAGTTCATGACCTCACACAACGGGCACGGCATCAACATCCAGGACATGGCCGATTTGTTCTCCGCAGTGACCGGGATCGAGGCGAACGAGGAGCGGATGCGGATATGCGCCGGCCGGATCTACGCGGTGGAGCGGTGCTACGGGGTGCGCCAGGGCATCACCAAGGACGACGACTTTCTCCGGGGTAAGTGGGCCGAGGAGTCGACCCGCGGAGGTCCCTTTGACGGAAGCCGGCTTGAGCGGGAAAAGTTCGAGAAAATGCTGGAAGATTATTATACGCAGCGGGGATGG
This sequence comes from uncultured Thermodesulfobacteriota bacterium, assembly GCA_964459295.1. Lineage (GTDB taxonomy): Bacteria > Desulfobacterota > WTBG01 > WTBG01 > WTBG01 > CAZWCD01. The sequence continues at coordinate 6,700 of CAYWLT010000097.1, read as the reverse complement.
AACGTCAGCACCGGCATACCCACCCGGGAAACCCTGGAGAAGCTCAATTTGCACGGCATTGCTGCAGATTTACAAAAGTTGGATAAGTTGTGAGAACAATGTGGGATGGCGATGTGCGGAACGGGATGCAAGATGCAGGATACCTGATGCATGATTAAGGAAAACTCGAAATCCGAAGCACGAAATCCGAAACAAATCCAAATGACCAAATTCAAAAAGGGTCAAACAGCCGACAAGCATTTAGTAGCAGGGGTTTTGAACATTTAACATTTGGATTTTGACATTGTTTAGAATTTCGATATTCGGATTTGGGATTTGTGTATCACCCATCCCAAATCTCACATCGCACATCGCTTACCGCCTCTTCTTTCCTTCCGCAATCCGCATTCCGCAATCAGATGATCTCACCTGGCTAGCGCTCTTCCTGCCTCCTTCGCCTGCGCCATTCCTTCCCGGTCCAGTTCCGCCATGCCCTTACCGTAATAAGCATCCCAGAAGCCCGAGCCGGTGACTACCTCCGCTGTACTAATCCCGTAGAGCTTCAACACAAAAGCCGCGTTTTCCGCCACATGATCATAGGAATCGTCGGACGGCCATCCCCAGGTGACCACCAGCGCGCCTTTTCGCTTGCGGGACAACTTCCCCATGTGGTCCTTGGTCCGCAACGCCTTGAGCCGGTCAAGAAAGACGGCCGCCTGCGCGCACTCCCTGCTGGTATAGATGGGAAACCCCATGACAAACGCGTCACAGTCAAGTAAGCGCTGGTACAGGCCGGTCATATCGTCCTTGATCGCGCAATAGGTATCGAGCGGCTTTGCTTCACATCCCATGCAGCCTACACAGGGCGAGATGGTTAGGTAGGACATGTAAAACTTCTCAACCGCGCATCCGGCTTCCCGGCTGCCCTCCAGCAGGGCGTCCATGATGCAGTCGGTGTTTCCCTTCTTGCGGGGACTGGTCATGAGCGCCAGCACTTTTTGAACCGGCCGGTCTATGGAAACCGGAGCAATCTCCCAGCGTTTTACCTTCACCAGCGGGTGAGCCCGGTCAACCTCCTTTTGCCCGGCCACCATGGCTGCGAGAGCCTTGGGATCCTTGAAGCGCATCACCATCGGGTCAAAGGATTTGGGAAAGGTTTCCCCCAGCGCATCGATGAACATCTCCCGGGTTACCTGCGAGACCCCTTTTTTGAGCGCCTGGTACTCGATGCCTCGCATCAGCCGCCTCCGGTACGAGTCCCTGGTGGCATCAGGAAAGACCGCCATAAACCTCTCCATCGTCTCACGCGCATCATCTGCAAAAATAAGTTTATCCATGGTTCCTCCCTTTGATCCCCCATGCCGCGGGGCCCCGTGCAGCATGAAAATATTATTGGATTCCCGTTTTCACGGGAATGACCGGTTTATTCCGACCTCACATCTTCTTGGGTATTATCTCCACAACCACAGGGATCCGGTATTGTATTCGCACATCGGGGCGACCGGCCGGTCGCCTCTACATAGACCTGTTTTCACGTTCAAACCTTTATATACTGCGGCGGCTACGGTTCATAAAACCTGTCTTTCAGATAGACCTCTTCGGGTGGGGTAAGCCGCTTCCTTTTCCTTGCATAATAACCCCGTATGAGTAAAGCCAGCGCAACCGCGATTGCGCCATAGGCAATAAATGAAATCGAACCCTTAAAGCGGACCAGCGGCAGCAGGAAGGCCAGGCAGGCAATCGCGCCCACCAGCTTTGCCAGGACCGGATTTCTAAAAAATGATACCAGAGCCATACAAGCCCGCCGGATACGATGAGCGCAGGAGTGGCGCTCCTCCACAACAGCATATGCGACATACCCCTGCGGCAGACGCGCGGTGATTATAACAGATCAATCAGAAATGGCAAAAGTATTATTGCCGGGGCTGCTTTTCACATCACCTGCGGTCTGTTAAGATCGCGTGCAACCGAAGGGAAAACGCTTGACTTACCATGGCGATAATATTAACATCTGGTGCGTTTTATTCCATGCCGCAATCACTTATCAACTTACAGAAAGGAAGGGAATAAATATGGAAAGTCAGCTTTTTTCGGACATCGGGAAAAATACCAAGGGCGAATCAATTCTCCTGGTCGGCTCCTCGGGCAACATCGGCGGCAAGGCACTGGAGCTGCTCCTTAAGCATGGCAAGGCTGCAGCAATTACCGCCTTTGATAAAAAGGAACCCCGGATCAAATCCCTCCCGCCGGAGGTAAAAGTCCTGCACGGCGCCGAGGCGGACATCACCGACCCTGATGCGGTGGCCCGGGCAACCAAGGGGGCTTCCATCGTGGTCTGCGCGGTGGGTGTTCCGCGCTTTACCGCGCCGGGAGAGAAAAAGCTGACCCCTTTCGAGCTTGAGCAACAGGGCGTGCAACATCTCGTCGACGCGGCAAAAAAGGAAGGGGTTAAGCAGATCATCTACATCAGCGCTCTCGGGGTGGCGCGGGGTGATAACATCCCCTCGTTCCACCATGCCCACGTGGCCAAAAAAAATGCCGAACAGCTTATCATGGCATCGGGCATTCCTTATACCATCCTGCGGCCTTCCGGTTACTTTTTCGATTTTCGCGACCTGCTTGCGGCGGCCATCGCCGGCCGGTACCACGTAGTGAATGAGGGGGACAACAAGGTTCAACCTCTCCACCAGAACGACGTTGCCGCCATCCTGACCGCTTCGATCAACCGGCAAAACGTTTTCAATAAAATCATCCCCCTGGGCGGACCGGAAATTTTTTCCTATATGGCAATGGGTCAGCTCTTCGGCAGGATACTCAAGCAAAATGTGAACGTCATCCAGCTCGCGCCGGAAAAGTATAAAAAGGAATATTTCAACAGCGACGTCATTCTTTTCCGCGCCAGTTCCGACAGCGTCCTGACCAAAAAAGAACTGGATGACTTGTACGCCCTTTACCCGGGCCTGGTGATGTCCAAGCTGGAAGACTATCTGAACAACCCGGAAGACCCCATGCTCAAGAACTTTTTCAAAAAGTCGTAGGTCCCGGTTTCCCGGCATGAGCCAAGGGCATCGACGACCCGTGCGGAAACGGGTCACCGATGCCCTTTTGCTTTTTATAAAAAAAGTTGACAATCATGGCCAATCGTTCAGAATAGGCGGCAGGCAACGACAGCAGCGCAGTGTTTTTCCCGTGCAACCCCAGTGATCGTGGGTTTCGAGTTGCAGGTAGAGACCATCTGCTTATTGAACCTCCATGCCCCTTCGGGCACCACGAAGCATGAAAATTAATTTTCACAATATGTCATTCCCCCCTCACCTCAATCCTCTCCCCCAGGGGAGAGAAGGTTAAAAATGGTTCCCTCTCCCCTGGGAGACTGTGTCATAATGAAGAAATTTCCGTTATTGTCATTCTGAACCCTTCGCCGGTCATTCTGAGCAGAGCGAAGAATCTCCTTGTTCGCTCAGGATAAACTCCGTGAAGAATCTCATGGAATCAATGAGTTGAAAATGGAGATTCTTCGGCTGCAGCCTCAGAATCACATCATGACACAGTCTCCGGGCGGGAGAGGTTTACCCGCCTCTGGCGGCGCCGAAGGCGACCAGGGATTAGGGTAAGGGGGCATCCGGAATCCCTTTTCGAATCAAACTTTATGGACCTCAAGGAAACCGTCGGTCAGCAGCTGATGATCGGCATCAGCGGCACCGGTGTTGATGCGGAAACCGAACGGCATCTGCGGGAAATCAAGCCCGGTTTTATCATTCTCTTTTCCCGCAACATCGCATCGGCCGGGCAGGTGCGGGAACTGATTGGCCGCCTCAAGCAACTAGTCTCGCCTCCCCCCCTGGTCGCCATCGATCAGGAAGGCGGGCGGGTGATTCGCTTTGCCAGGGATGTCACCGTTTTCCCGGGAAACATGGCGCTCGGTGCCGCCGGCTCTCCCGAGCTGGCATTCAACCAGGGCCTTGCCTCGGCCATGCAGCTCAAAGCGCTGGGCATTGACATCAACCTGGCCCCGGTGGTCGATGTGCTCACCACGGCCGATAACCCCGCCATCACCACCCGCTCGTTCGGCGACAATCCGTTAATGGTCTCGGAGCTGGCCCGCGCCTTCGCCCGGGGCACCCGTATGGGGGGAGTGGCCGCGGTTGCCAAGCATTTTCCCGGCCTGGGCGCCGCCCGGGTTGATCCTCACCTTGATCTTCCCGCCGTCGCCCTTGCCGAGGACGCATTCGAAGCGGTGCACCGTCTCCCTTTCAGACAGGTCATGGAAGACGGCATCCACGGCATCATGACCACCCATCTCTGCTGCCCCGGCCTTGACGGCGATGGGACGATACCCGCCACTTTCTCGGCAACCATTGTAGCCGATTACATCCGGCGGCGATGCGGTTATGACGGGCTGATCCTTTCCGATGACCTGGAAATGGGGGCGGTCGCCAGGCATTACCGCATCGGAGACTCCTGCATCGGGGCGCTCAAGGCGGGACACGACCTTTTGCTTATCTGCAGCGATTACCGGCAGCAAAGGGCGGGCTTTAAGGCAATGCTTGATTTCCACTCGCGGCCGGAAGGAACAGCGGCAGGGCCGGCGGAAAGCCTGCGCAGAATCGCGGCGCTCCGGCGGTTCTGCGCCACACCGCCGCTCGCCAACCGGCATCTCCCGAAGATAGCACCCGAGGAACTTGCGGAAAACATCGCGGGGGAGGCGGTAACGGTCATTTCCGCCGGAAATGAACCGCTGCCGATTAACGCCGCAGGCACCAATGAGATACACCTTATCATTCCCGACCTCTCCTCGACGCCGCTGCTTGAAGAGGGATATGAGCTGTCCGAGCGGCACCCGATCATCAGCGCCTGCAGGGCATGCTTCCCCGGCAGATGCACCTTTCAGTTCTTCCCCGTCGCCCCCCGGCCCGCCGATGTGTGGCGGATCGCGGCGACGGCGAACCTGAACGCCCCCTGCATTCTCTTCCTGTCCAACGCGCTCGGCAACCGGGGCCAGCAGGATCTCATCGCGCAAATCCGGGAGTGCTGCCGCCGCCCCCTGTTTGTCCTGCTCGACAATCCCTATGATCACACGATTATCCCCCGCGACGCAACCTGCCTGACCGCTTATGGTTTAAGGAAGGTTCAGATCCTGGCTCTGGCGAAGGTCATTTTCGGGAAGGCCGCCGCGCCGGGGAAACTCCCTTTCGGAAAACGCGCATGACCGCCGTGCAACCGGGCATAGAAGTGCTGCTCAAAAACTCTCCCCCCTGGCTCAGGGAAAAGCGCTTAGGGTTGCTGGTCAATCAGGCCTCGGTCGACAGTCGTCTCCGTCACACGGCGGACCTCCTGTCCCAGACATTTCCACGCTCGCTCAGGGCACTGTTCGGGCCGCAGCACGGCATCCGGGGCGAAAAACAGGACAACATGGTGGAGTCGCCCGACTTCATCCATCCCCGCTTCAGCATTCCGGCATTCAGTCTCTATGGCGCTTCCCGAATGCCTACCGCCGACATGTTGGACCGGATTGACATCCTGATTATCGATCTGCAGGATGTCGGCACCCGGGTCTATACCTTCATCACCACCATGGCCTATTGCCTGCAGGCCGGCGCGCGCCGGGGTAAAAAAGTCGTGGTGCTGGACCGGCCCAATCCCATCGGGGGTGAACAGGTGGAGGGAAACCTGCTCCGGGAGGACTGCCGCTCCTTTGTCGGAGTCTATCCCCTCCCCATGCGGCACGGATTAACCATGGGCGAGCTGGCCCTGCTTTTCAACCACCATTACGGTATTCACTGCGAACTCGAAGTGATCGCCATGGAGGGATATACGCGCCGTATGCTCTTCAGAGATACCGGCCTCACCTGGGTCCCGCCATCCCCCAACATGCCCTCTCCGGACACGGCGATGGTATATCCCGGTCAGGTGCTGCTCGAGGGAACCGGCCTTTCCGAAGGGAGAGGCACCACCCGGCCTTTTGAGCTCTTCGGGGCGCCGTTCATCGATCCCTTCATGATCAAAGAAAAAACCGATCAGCGCGGGCTCCCGGGAGTCACCCTGCGCGAAGCCTATTTTCAGCCCACCTTCAACAAGTGGCGGGGCCTGCTCTGCGGCGGACTGCAATTGCACGTCACCGATCCCCGCCGTTTCAAGCCATACGCCACGACCCTTGCCCTGCTGCAGGATGTGAAGGCGCTGTATCCCGGGCAGTTCTCCTGGGCCGACCCCCCCTATGAATATGAAACCGTGAAAAGGCCCCTAGATATAATCGCGGGCGACCGGGGCATACGCGAAGCCCTTGAGCAACAGAGGCCGATCGATGAGCTGGAGTCATCCTGGCAGGCAGACATCCAGGCCTTCAAGCACCTGGCGCGGAAATATCACCTCTATCAATAACCGGCTGTTGAAAAAGTAATTTTCTCAGGTTGTTAAAAAGGCTCAATGGGGAGGGGCTTTTTAGCCGCAAACCGGATGGGCGTTTGCCAACCGCCTGCTCATGAGAAGGCATGCAGATGAAGGCAATGATACTCGCCGCCGGCGGAGGAACCCGCCTGCGGCCCTTAACCACCCTGCGGCCGAAACCCCTCTTCCCGGTGTACGCCGTTCCGCTGCTTGACATCGCGTTAAACCAGCTTGCCAAAGCGGGCTTCCGTGATATCATGGTCAACAGCCACCATCTCAGCCGACATATAAGCGATTTTCTCGAGGGCATTTCCCGCCCGGACCTGGCCATCGT
>CAYWLT010000096.1:0-10235 GCA_964459295.1 uncultured Thermodesulfobacteriota bacterium | reverse complement strand
CCATTTTCAACTCATTGATTCTATGAGATTCTTCACGGAGTTTATCCTGAGCGAACAAGGAGATTCTTCGCGCAGCCTGCCCTGAGCGACAAATGGAGATTCTTCGCTCTGCTCAGAATGACACAGTGAAGGGCTCAGAATGACCGGCGAAGGGTTCAGAAGGACAAACATGGAAATTATTCTATTATGGCACAGTCTCCCGGGGGAGAGGGAATATCATTCATCCTAGCAGCAAATTTATGAAACACCCCGGTATTTCCTTATAAGCCACGAGCACATGACGGCGGCGGGAGGCTATGAAAAACATCATCCATCATTCCTGTACAGGCATTATGGCAGCGCTTGCAGGCATTCTGATTGCTACGCATCCTGCCCATGGAGAATCGCTCTACAGTAAAATGAAAAAGGGCACCGCTCACTATGGGCAGGGAAGCTATGACGAGGCGCTCAAGTCGTTTGTCGATGCCCAGATCGAATCGCCGGAAGACCCCCAGGTAAAATATAATATCGCCAGCGCCCACTATCAGATGAAAAACTACGAAGAGGCGGTCAGAAGCTACCAGGATGTGGCAGCCACCGCGCGCGATGTCCGCCTGGAGGAACAATCGCTCTACAATATCGGCAATTGCCGGTATCGCCAGGGAAAGCTCGAAGAATCCCTGGAATATTATAAGAAGGCGCTGGACCTGGATCCCGACGACCGGGATGCGAAATACAACCTGGAATTTGTGCGGGAAGAAATTAAAAAACGGATCAACCAGGCAAAGCAGCGGGAGCAGGAACAGCAGCAGAAAAATAAGCAGGAAGAGAAAGAAAGTCCGCAGCAGCAGCAGCAGCAGGAACCGCAACAAGAAGGCAATAATCAGGAAGCGGACCGGCGGCGACAGGAACAGCAGGCGGAAGAAGAAAAACCGGAGCAGGCACAGCAGCAGCAAGAAGATGAAGCGCAGCGGGAGCAGGCAATGTCCGATGAACCGCAATCAGCGTCTGCCGCTGAAGACCAGTCGCGGAATGCAGAGGGGCAGGCGGCCCAGGCTCGGCAAATGACCGAAGAAGAAGCGGAAAACTGGCTCAGGGGCGTCAAGGAAGGCAAGAGGGATTACGGCAAGCAGCTGGAAGAACGCGGGGGCCGTTCGTACCGGCCGGCAAAGGACTGGTAGGCAGGGTTTTTCATGGGACTGAGGAAGCTCCTCCTGACAGGTGTGTTACTCATTATTGCGACCGGGAGTGCTTACGGACTCTCGATTACCGCACAGGTTGACAAGACCGAGGCAACCCTTGCGGACCAGATTTTTCTCACCCTTGCCGTGGAAGGATCGCAAAGAGGAGCAAAGCCGCAACTTCCCGACCTGCCGGCATTCGAGGTCATTCCCCGGGGCAGCACCACCCGCATGCAAATCCTCAACGGCCGGATTACCTCCGGCGTTGATTACACCTATATCCTTATTCCCCAAAAAGCCGGGACCTTTGAAATCGGTCCCGCAACGGTAAGCGAAGGGGGAAGCGCCGCCACCAGCAATGTTGTAACCCTCACCATCACGGGTGAAGCATCGCCGCGGGCCGGATCGGCACAACAGCAGGATCTCTTTGTCACCGCCGGCGTCAGCACCACCTCCCCCTATGTGAATGAGCAGGTGGTTTATACCTTCAGGCTTTTCAGAAGCATACGCATCGCCAATGCCCGCCTGGACAGCCCTTCCTTCCAGGGATGCCGGGTTGAATCTCTGGGAAAAGAAAAAGAATATGAAACCACCATCAACGGCAAAACCTTCATCGTTACCGAAGTGCGGCAGGCGCTTTTCCCCACCCGGGAAGGAACCATCGAGATTGAACCGGCAAAACTTTCCTGCGAGGCGGTGGCGCAATCACACAGGCGGGGCTTTTTCAGTGATCCCTTCTTTGATGATTCCCTGTTCGGCTTTTCCAGTACCGAGCCCAAAATGCTTCACACCAATCCGATCGCCCTGGAGGTAAAACCCCTTCCCCTTGAGGGTAAAACATCCCGGTTCAGCGGCCTGGTGGGACAGTTTACCGTCAGCACCGACATCAGCAAAAGGCATCTGGAGGTGGGCGACACCGCCACCCTGACCATCACCATCAAGGGAAGCGGCAACATCAGGGACGCCGCCGCGCCCGAAATGCCCGCTGCCGCCGATTTCAAAATATACGATGACAAACCGGTCCTTTCCATCCAGGAAGGGGCGGAGCGCTTCAGCGGGACGTTCACCCTTAAAAAAGCGCTGGTGCCGCTGAAAGAGGGCCGTTTGCAGGTGCCCGAACTGGCCTTCACCTACTTTGACCCCGGACAGGGACATTACGCGCTCTGCAAAAGCGCCCCCCTGACCATCGAGGCTACCCCGCCGGGCAACAAGGAAAAGCTGCAGCTGGTTGAAGCGCTGGGCACGACCACTTCGAAGGAGGAGGTTAAAATAATCGGGAAGGACATCCTCCCCATCAACACCTCGCACACCGCGCTGAGACCGTACCGGCTCGATCCCTGGCACTGGACATATCTCGTGTACTTCGCATTTCCGGTCGCCGGCTATGCGGCGACCGCGCTCATCAGAAAAAGAAAAAAACGGCTGGAGGAAGACGTCGGCTATGCCCGCGGCAGGAGCGCCCTGAAGCGCTTCAAACGCAACATCGCCCCGGTCAAGCAACAGGCGCAGGCCGGAGACGGCAATGAGTTTTGCCGGGCCGCCTCCAGATTGCTCAAGGAATTCCTCGGTGACAAGCTCAACATTACCGGCAGCGCGCTAACCCCCCGGGAAATAGGGCTCCAGCTTTCTGCCCTCACCATCCCGCAGGAAAAAATCGGATCGCTGCTGCAGGTGCTGCACACCCTGGAATCCGGCCAATTCGCCCTGCGGCGGCTGGGGACGGCGGAAAAAGAAAAACTCCTGCGCGAGACCATTAAACTTGTCGCATGGCTGGACAAAAGGATCAGGCAGGCATAATGAACCGATTCAGAGTAATACTGACGTGCATCGGCATATTCGGCGCCGCTTTTCCGGCGTTTGCCGATGGGCAAAAAGACGTGCCCGGTAAGCCGGTATCCTCCATTGCCATCGGGGCAGACCAGCTTACCCTCTTTACCGAGGCCAACAAACGGTACCAGGATGAAGACTATCGCGCAGCCGCGGATGGTTATGCCCGGCTCATACTCTCCGGCTTGCGAAACGGGGAAATATACTACAATCTCGGCAACTGCTATTTCAAGCTGGGCATGCTCGGGAAGGCCATTCTCAGCTACCGGCTGGCAGAGCGTTATCTCCCCCGGGACCAGGACCTGAAAGCCAATCTTGATTACGCGCGGGAGATGACCAGGGATAAAATCGAATCACGCCAGCTCAGCGACTTCTTCAATGAATTCTGCTTCTGGTACTCCAAACTGAACCTTAAAGAGCTGCTGCTGGTGTTTCTGGCGGCCAACGCACTCTGTTGGGCGCTCGCCCTGGCGCGGCTGTGGCAAAACCGGGGGTACTGGCGCCATCTATTTCTGACGGCGCTTTCGCTGACGCTGCTCCTTGCCCTCTCGCTCGGCTTCAAGGTGTATCAGTCAAGCTACTCGGCCGACGCGGTAGTAATCACCCGGGAAGCGTCGGTGCGGGCGGGCATTGGCGCCGGCAGCACCGCCCTCTTTCAGCTGCACGACGGGGTGGAGTGCAGGATCATCCAGCAGGAGCAGGACTGGGCCAAGCTGGAACTGGCGGACGGGAAGCGGGGCTGGATGGAGGCACGGTGGCTGGGAAGGTGCCGCATCCAGAGCTGGCCGGAGCCGCCCGGATAATGTCATGCGACCCCCCCGCGAAAGCGGGAATCCATGTCTTATATGAGTGCAGGGACGACCGGTCGCTCCTGCATGTCTCGTTTAATTTTCTTGTTAAAAATGCTAAAGTTTTGGATAGACCTGCCGAAAAGAGGTCCATGCCAAAAGAAAAAATCCTCTATATCTGTGATGAAAAACACAACAGCCAGGACGCGCCGCTGGAACTGAAAGAATCCGTCCCCTACCCGGAAAACCTGAACTACGGGGAAAAGGACAGCGTTCACTACTACTACCAGTGCCCCACCTGCTCCAGGGTTTACATCGCCTACCAGCGCGTGGGCAAGCCGCTGGAGTGGTCCGCCCCTGCCAGGGATGTGTGGGAAAAGCGCCTGAACATGGTGCGCGACGCGCGGATCAATATCGTGAAAAAGGGGCTGGATGAGCAGAAGCAAGAGATTGAGCGGGCGCTCAAGGAAACAGCCAGGCAGCTCAATGAAATAGCGCTCGGCAAGGAAGGAATCATCAAGGAAATTGAGAAGAAAAATCTGCTGCTCGAGCAGTTCAAAAAGGATGAGCAGGAGCTTTCCAAAAAAAGTGCAAGGGAAAGCGAGGAACTGGCTGCCATAACCCAGAAAATAGATTCCCTGATAATGTCCAAGCCGGGCTTACCCGCGGATTTCTAAAAAGTCAAAAATATCCACACGAGCTTGTTCCGAAAACCCGATGATCCATCGGGTTTTTTCATTCCCTTCCTCCCGCACGACATATCTCCCTGCCGCACAATTTCTGCTTTCTGCAAAAGCACCGGTAAATCAGGGCGCGCTTCATAAAATACCCCCTTGTTTTTTTGAGTAACATGTGATAAGGTGCGCTACATGGCAGTCAATCATAGTCCCTCATTGCTTAATAAATCTGTTGAATGGGGTTTAGTAATGAAATGTTCGACAAATTATTTTGAAAAAGGGAATGAGCTGCTTTCACAGAAAAAATATGCCGAGGCGGTTCAATGTTATGAAAAAGACGTAAAAAACGGCAGGTCGATCAACCGCTCCAAGGTAATGTTCAATATGGGCATCGCTTACAATTACCTGGGCAAGTATAAAAAAGCGGTGAAGTGTTACGAAGAGGCGCTGAAAGACAAAAACTATCCTTCTCCCTACAAGGCCCTCAACAACATGGGGAACTCCTATTACCGGCTAGGACAATACAACAAGGCCTTAGAGTGCTATGAAAATGCCCTGTCCTTTGAGAACAATGCTTCACAGGGCAACACCTGGTTCAACATGGGCCTTATATACAACCAGCTCAAGCAATACGACAAGGCCATCAAGTGCTACGAAAAAGCCATGGAAGACAAGAATTACATTTCTCTTCCCAATATCTGGAATGAACTCACCCGGGCATACAATAAAATAAACCAGGTTGCAACCAAGCAGATGAGCCTGCAAAAAGCAACCGGTTAAGACACGCCCCGTTCCCACCCTCCGGCCCGGAAGGTTGTTGCACACCTCGGAAAACCATGCTCATTGGCGGCAGAGCGCACAGTTTGGAAGAGGCTGCCCGGGTCGCGCGGGCCGGATGCGACTTTGCTGAAATAAACCTCTTGCACCCCCACCACACCTCGCAGGAAAACGCATCCCTGCTCACATTGAAAGAGCAGCACAACCTGTTTTATCTCGTCCATGGCCCCGAAGAAGGCAGCCTCTTTGATTGCGCTCAACTGAGGATCGCGCTGCTCCCGCAGATCAAGGCGCTGGTTGAGTTCGCGTCCGAACTGGATGCCCGGCTGACTACCGCCCACTTCTGGCTGGACCGGCGATACATTGCCCCACCGGTTTTGCGCGAAAAGCTGACCATACTTGAAGAGATGCTGACGCTTACACGGGACAAACAGATCACCTTCTGCCTGGAGAATTTTGGGACAACCCGATAGATGACGCCATCTGGAATGATGTTTAAGCAAAGGGATATCATTCTCATACCCATACCGTTCACAGATCTGGCTTCTCAGAAAAAACGGCCCGCCATAGTAATCTCCTCTGATAAATATAACGATGCAAGTGAAGACATTGTGGTTGTTGCTCTCACTTCAAATGTCAAGAAGCAGGATTTTGCCATCATCACAACCCCTGAGGATCTGAAAGACGGTAAGCTGAAAGCGACAAGCATGATAAGGAGTTTGCGGGTATCTACGATGAATTTTAGAATTTTAAGGGCGTCCCCTCTTTTACGCTAAATACAGAACAGGCATTCCGGGAGGTTACTTCCGCGACTGTTTCAAAATCGACTTTTTTGATGTCTGCTATGGCGCGGGCGACGTACTGCACAAAGGCCGGCTCATTCCGTTTGCCGCGGAAGGGCACCGGCGCCAGGAAGGGGCAATCGGTCTCGATCAGAATACGCTCCAGGGGAATGCGCCGTACCACCTCCTGCAGTGTCTGCGCCTTGGCGAAGGTGACCGTACCCGGCACGGAAATATAAAACCCCATGTCCATGCATGCCGATGCCATTTGATAATCACCCGAAAAGCAGTGGATCACCCCTCCCACCTCAGAGGCTTTTTCCTCCTTCAAAATGTCAAGCGTCTCCCGGTGGGCGTCGCGGTCATGGATCACCACCGGCAATTTTACTTCCCGGGCCAGCGCAACCTGCTCCCGGAATCGCCTGAGCTGGACCTCGCGGGGAGAATGATTGCGAAAAAAATCCAGCCCCACCTCCCCCAGGGCGCGCACCTTGTCGTGGCGGGCGCAAGTCCTGAGAAGATCATAGCTCACCGCATCAACATCTTTTGCGTTGTGGGGATGGATTCCCACGATGGCATAGATACCGGCAAATTTCTCGGCAAGCTGCACAGCAAGCCGGCATGATTCCGGGTCAATGCCCACGGTCAAAATATAGTCGACGCCGCCCGCCTGCGCCCTCTTGATTACCTCGTTTCTGTCCTTATCAAACTCGGGCATGTCCAGATGGGCATGGGTGTCTATCAGCATTGCGCCTCCATCATACCTTTACGTCGCTCTTATCATTATTTCTAATAGTCTTGCTGGGAAACCATCGTTGCGACCTTACCACTGTGCGTCTGAAAATAAAACGTATTTCTTATAATTCGCGGCTGCAGCCGCTCCTGTCATTCCGGTCGCCGCACCGGCCGTGCCTCCCGCCATGCTTTTTCTTGACGCATGGCTTGTACTTACCTATACTGTCCGCATGCAAAGCCAACCTGTTGAAAGGAGATGGTCATGAAAAAGAGGGTGAGGTTTGCAACAGCAACAGCGTTTGCGCTCTTGATGTGCTGGGCGCTGCTTTCCCTCCCCGGGACGGAGGCGCAGGCGCAGTCGAACAAGCCGGTGGCGCTGGAGGGGGTAAAGTTTGATACCGCCGCCCCGTTTGAGGATAATTTAAAAGCCTGTGTGGGCAAGGACATCATTGTCCATCTGGAGTCGGGCGCAACCCTTCAGGGCTACGTCAAATCGGTTCACGATGATCTGCTCCATTTGGAAAAGCTTGCCGGCAAGGACTTCTATGATGCCCTGATACGTATCGACGACATCAGCGCACTTGAGGTGAAATTCCGGGACATGAAATAGGGCCGGACCAGGCAACTTGCTTGATTGTCAAAGTTTATCATCCTCACAACAGATGTTTTTAAGCCTTACGCTCCATTGCCCCTCACGGTGATGCCTCGAGGCTGTCCAGCAACTGCTGCGCCTCCGCCGACTCGGGATTCAACTTCAGGGCAGCCGCGCAATCGGCAACCGCCCTCTTTGCGTCTCCGATCGCATTATAGGCCTTGGCCCTGCTGCACAGCGCGTTGGCATGATTCGGATTAATGGCCAGGCACGAAGAAAAGTCCTCTATTGATTTATCATATCGCCCCAGCAGCTGATGGATCAAACCGCGATAGTAAAAGGCGCGGTCATTTTCAGGGTAGAGTGAAACCGCCGCGGAAAAATCGTGCCGCGCCTTTTGATACCGCCGGCTGGAAAAGTAGGCCATGCCCCGGTGGTTGTACAGGAATGATCGCACCCGGAGCGGCAGCTTCTGTTTCAGGATGGAGTTGTAGATAACGATTGCCTGCTCATACTCATTGTTATTATGCGCATGCAGCGCCTTCAGCAGCAGCGCGTCCACCCTTTGCATCATGCCGGCGCTCATGCCGTTCAGCAGTGCCGATCCTTCATCCCCCCGGCGGCTTCTGCGCCCTTTGCCGCGAGGCGCATGACCGCTTTCCGAACCCGACACCCGGGATGCGGCGGTTTCCAGGAACCTCTCCCGCCGCAGCCGGGTTTGCTGCTGCAAGGCCCGCTGTGATTCCCGTATTTCCTGGAACAGGGTATCGGCCAGATTGAGGTTAGCCTTCAAGGCCGCCAGCTTTCTTTTAATATGCTCCTCAAAAGGCTGCAAGCCCCCCTTGTACACCAGTTCGTGCTCGACCTCCGCCCATGCTTGCTGCAGGATGGTCCGCAATTGTATTTCGCAGATCAGACCTTCCGTAAACCCGTATTGCAGGCAAATGGCACGCGGCACTTTGGCCAGGATATGCACTGACTCGTAGCCGAATTCTCTGAACGAGTAGCTGCGGGCCTTGTCGTCAACCTCAACCACCTCGTAACAGTGGGCAAGCACCCGCTCCGCCTTCTTTACATCCTCCAGAAAGGGACAGACGATGCGAAGGCCAAGGAGATCGTTCACTTCCCGGCCGGGCCGCCCGCCGGGTGATGTCCGCCGCAGCCGCAGCTTTTTCTCAAAATAGCTGTCAAATGATTTCAGCCGGGCCTGCACGTCAAACGGAAGCGCGATGTCCGCCAGGGTCTGCTCGATATTCTCCTTGAGCGCCGCGAGCACCGCGCGGTAGCTCGACAAGCGGCCCTCGTACTGCTTCCTCAGGCGAAGTCGATGCGGCAGGCTGAAATGCTCATCCCCCATGGCGCGTCCCTGTACTCATGCTGCTCAAAGGCTCAAAGGGGAGGGGCTTTTGAGCCACGAATGAGATGGGTATTTTTCAACAACCAGCTAGGCATCCCGCCGGGAGCTTTTGAAAAAAACCGCGGCCAGCGGCGGCAGGGTGATCGCCAGCGACCATTCTCTCCCGTGCGCGGGAAAGGGGAGCGCGTCAACACCGCCGGCATTTCCCTGGTTGCTTCCGCCGTAGCATTCAGCGTCGCTGTTGAGCACCTCCCGCCAAAAGCCGCCCCGCGGCACCCCCAGTGTGTATCCCAGGCGGACCACCGGCGTCAGGTTGCACACCACCAAGATTATCTCGCCGGCGTCTTTCCCCCGCCGGATGAAACTGACGGTGCTGTCCTCCCAGTCATGGCAGTCGATCCATTCAAACCCGCTGCTCTCGAAATCCAGCTGATGCAGGGACGGCTCGGAAACATACAAGCGGTTCAGATCCGAGAGCCACCGCAGCAGCCCCTGCTGGCTGGGATACTCAGCCGCGTGCCACTCGATGCTCTCCTCGTGCACCCATTCCCGCCACTGCCCCCATTCCCCTCCCATGAAGAGCAGCTTTTTTCCGGGATGGCCGAACATGTAGCCGTAGAGCAGCCGCAGGTTTGCGTAGCGCTGACATTCGTCGCCGGGCATCTTTCCCGCCAGCGCCCCCTTGCCGTGCACCACCTCGTCGTGGGAGAGGGGAAGGACAAAATTCTCGGTAAAGGCGTACCAGATGCTGAAGGTAAGCCGGTTGTGATGATATTTCCGGAAGACCGGGTCCCGGGAAAAATAGTCCAGGGTATCGTGCATCCACCCCATGTTCCACTTCATGCCGAAACCCAGCCCTCCCACATAGGCGGGCCGGGAAACCATTGACCAGTCGGTGGACTCCTCGGCGATGGTCTGCACATCAGGGTGATCCCGGTAGACCGCCTCATTGAGCCGCCGCAGGAAGTGAATCGCCTCAATGTTTTCCTTCCCGCCGTATTCATTGGGAACCCACTCCCCCTCATTGCGTGCGTAATCCAGATAGAGCATCGAGGCGACTGCATCCACCCGCAGCCCGTCCAGGTGATACCGGTCGAGCCAGAACAGGGCGCTCGAGATGAGAAAATTGCGAACCTCGTTTCTTCCATAATTGAAGATGCAGCTGTTCCACTCGGGGTGGAACCCCTTGCGGGTGTCGGAATGCTCATAGAGGTGAGTTCCGTCAAAATAGGCCAGGCCGTATTCATCCGCCGGGAAGTGGGATGGCACCCAGTCCATGATCACGCCGAGTCCGCGCCGGTGCAACTCATCAATCAGATACATCAGGTCCTGGGGCGAGCCGTATCTGCTGGTCGGGGCGAAGTAGCCCAGGGTCTGGTAACCCCACGATCCGTAAAAGGGATGCTCGGTGAGCGGAAGAAACTGCACATGGGTAAAACCGAGATGCTTGACATGATCAATAAGATAGGGAGCGGCCTCACGGTAGGTAAGGAAGCGGTTGCCTTCCTCCGGCACTCTCCGCCAGGAACCGAAATGGACC
>CAYWLT010000095.1:0-10242 GCA_964459295.1 uncultured Thermodesulfobacteriota bacterium | reverse complement strand
GCTTTCGCGGGAATGACAGAAAGAGGTTGTATGGTGAATTTTTAGAGGTACCCTAAATCCTAAACAATTTCGAAATCCAGATTTCAAATGTCCAAAACCCTGCTTGCTTTCGCGGCTGAAAGCCGCTCCTACCGGCCGCTTACTGTTTGTTTCCTGTTTGAATTTCGGTCATTTGAATTTGTTTGGGATTTAGGATTTTGTACTTAAAATTTTGCAAGCTTTATTTAAACCTACCGGTCAACGAATAAAACCGGTTCAACGGGCCAACCGGCAAACGGGCGCACCATGCACTGCCCTAAAATAAGCCCTTCCACAAAACTCTGCGCCATAATCGGCAACCCCATAGGGCATACCCTCTCGCCCCTGGTGCATAATGCCGCTTTTAAGCATCTCGACCTTGATTATGTCTTTCTGGCGTTCGAGGTTGAGCGGCTGCAGGAGGCGGTTAGGGGTATTGCGGCCTTGGGGTTAAAAGGGGTCAGCGTTACCATACCCCACAAGGTGGAGGTGATGGACTATCTGGACGAGATAGATCCGGTGGCCCGGCGGATAGGGGCGGTCAACACCATTGTGAACCGGGATGGACGGCTCATCGGCTATAATACCGACTGGAGCGGCGCCATCAAGGCGCTGGAGGACCGGATTGATCTTCGCGGCAAAACTGCCGCGGTGCTGGGAGCGGGAGGGGCGGCACGGGCGATTGCCTTCGGTCTCCGCGAGAGAGGCGCCCAGCCGATCATTCTTAACCGCACGGTGGCCCGGGCGGAAGCCCTGGCGTCGGCGCTTCAATGCCCTTTCGCTCCCATTGAACTCATCGAGGAAATTTCCTTTGATCTGCTGATTAACGCCACCTCGGTGGGAATGTCTCCCCAGGTCGAGCGCACGCCTTTGAGGCAGGCGGCGCTTAAGGGCGGCCTGGTCTTTGACACGGTGTACAACCCACTGAAGACCCGCCTGATCAGGGAAGCGGAGGAAAGCGGGTGTCCCACGGTCAACGGCCTGGAAATGTTTGTCAACCAGGCCGCCGCGCAATTTGAGCTGTGGACCGGGTGGAAGGCACCCCTTGATCTTATGCGAAAGGTGGCCTCACGGGAGCTTGCATGAAAATTGTGGTTGAGCGTTCCCGCCTGCAGGGGAGCATCGACATTCCCGCATCCAAGTCCCACACCATCCGGGCGGTGATTATTGCCTCGCTTGCCGATGGAACATCGCACATTCGGAATCCCCTGGATTCCGGTGACACCCGCTCCGCGGTAAACGGATGCCGGGCGCTGGGCGCGGTGATTGAAACCGGTGAACAGTGGGTGGTGCAAGGCGTTGGAGGGCGCCCGCGGCTCACCATGCCCCGGATCGACCTGGGGAATTCCGGCACCTCGCTGCGGCTTTTGGTCAGCGCGGCTGCCCTCCAGGATCGGGAAGCCATGTTTGACGGGGATGGGTCATTGAGAACCAGGCCGCTGCAGCCGCTGCTGGACGCGATAAACAACCTCGGCGGCAGTGCCCGCTCCCTTGAAGGCAACGGTTGCTGCCCGGTGAGGGTGAGGGGACGAATGCGGGGCGGCAGGACCGATGTGAGCGGTGTGACCTCGCAGTTTCTCTCCAGCCTTTTGATCAGCGCGCCGCTTTTGGAAGGAGACACTGAAATTCATGTTGCCGCGCTCAACGAGAAGCCTTATGTGGAGATAACCCTGTCCTGGCTGGCGGAACAGAACGTTCGCTATGAGCGGTCCGGCTGGAAATCCTTTTTCATCAAGGGAGGCCAGCGGTACCATTCCTTCGATAAACCGGTGCCGGGTGATTTTTCTTCCGCCGCCTTTCCGCTCTGCGCCGCCGCCGTCACCTCTTCCCGCCTTCTGCTCAAGGGGCTGAGCATGAGCGACTCCCAGGGAGATAAGCAGGTCTTGGGCATGCTCGCGGCGATGGGGGCGTCCCTTGAGGTGACGGCGGAAGGCATTCTGGTTTCCCCGGGGGAGCTTTCCGGCGCCGAGCTGGATTTAAACAGCACACCGGACGCGCTTCCCGCCCTTGCGGTGGTGGGGTGCTGCGCCCGGGGCAGGACGGTGCTTAAGAATGTGCCCCAGGCGCGCATTAAGGAAACCGACCGCATCCGGGTGATGGCAACCGAGCTTGCCAAAATGGGGGCTTCGATTGAAGAATTGGAAGACGGGCTGATTATCCGGCAGAGCGGGCTTACCGGCGCCAGGGTGCATGGCTATCATGACCACCGGGTGGTCATGGCGCTGTCCCTTGCCGGCATGGCGGCGGAGGGTGAGACCGAGATTGACACGGCGGAATCGATCGATGTGACCTTTCCCGGCTACGTTGAAAAAATGCGGGGGCTGGGAGCGCGGATACGGGTGGTGAAGTAAGCGGAAGCAATGGATGAAGCGCGTCCGCTCCTGTGATGCGTATCAACACGTAGCGGCGACCGGTCGCCCCTACAGAGACCTTGTTTTCGTGTTAAACCCCCATGCCACTTTGGGGCACCACCAAGCATGAAAATTGTTGATTTCCCTCGCCCCATCGGGGGAGAGGGATAGGGTGAGGGGGTATCATAAATTTATTTTCTAATCAAACAATCGAGTGCCTCGGGAACAGCACACAATATAGAGTCCGGTGAAATATGAAGAATGAGGATTTTTATCAAAAGCTGCGCAAACGGCTAAAAGCGTGGGCTGCGGGATCGGGCAGCGATAATAAGGCGCTCGAGTACATCCTGCTTGCCCCTGACTTCTTTCACCTGCTCTGCAAGATTCTCCTTGATCCCCGGGTTCCCGGCAGGGAGAAGGCCAAGGTGGGAGGAGCCATCGCGTACTTCATGTCACCGCTGGATGTGGTGCCGGAAGCGCTCATAGGACCCGCCGGCTATGTTGACGATGTTGCCCTGGCCGCCTTTGTTCTCAACAGCGTTCTGGAGAGCGCCGGTCCCGAAGTGCTCCGGGAGCATTGGGCGGGGGACGGCGATGTGCTTGAGCAGATCAGACGTGTTGTAAAGGTGGCTGACCGGCTGGTTGGATCAGGCGCCTGGGAAAAAATAAAACGTTTGCTCAAGCGGGAATGAAGACGCATGCGCAGGTTCATCTTCCTGTTGATCCTTCCGGCTGTTTTTCTCCTTCCCCTTTCCTGTGTTCATTTCCGGGAAGCGGTTCATGTTGACGCCTATCGGGGTGAGCCGGTTTCCTTTGAAGAGATGATCGATTCGCTGATCCTGGCCCGGGTAATTTATATCGGCGAAATACATACCTTGGAGAGGCACCACCGCTTTCAACTCCGGGTCATAAAGGAGCTGGACCGGAGAAAGGTCTCCCTGGCTATCGGCCTGGAGATGCTCCCCTTCACCGTGCAACCGCACCTCGACGCCTGGACGGGAGGCCGCCTGGAAGAGAAAGAGTTCTTGCGGCTCATCGACTGGGAAACCAACTGGGGCGCCGACTATGGCCTGTACCGGCCCATCTTTGAGTATGCCCGCAGGAAGCGCATTCCCCTCAGGGCGCTCAACGCCCCGCGCGACCTGGTGAAGGAAGTGGCGCAAAAAGGTCTTGCCGGATTGAGCGAAGAGCAGCGCCGGATGCTGCCGCCCATAACCGGTTCTTCTGAAGAGCACCGCCGCCTTTTGGCCCTCTCCATCGGGAGACATAAAACATTGCGCGCTGACAGACAGGAAGCCGCCTATGAGGCCCAGGATGTTTGGGACTCCACCATGGCCCACGGGGTGGTGTCGTATCTGAATACCGCCGAGGGATCGACAAAAACCATGGTTGTGCTCGCGGGAACCGGACATGTGGCCTACGGCTACGGGATACCGGGGCGGGTGGCAGGTTCCAACAGCCTTCCCTATCGGGTCGTCATCCCCACCGGCAGCGGTGATCTGGCATATGAAAAGGCTTGGGAGCGCTTTGTCGAGCCGGCTGGCCTGAAGCATGAAGATTTTCTGTTTCTTTCCCGCCCCATCGCCGATTTCATTTTTCTGGTGCCCCTGCGATAGGGACCGTGCATTCATTTTATTGGTTGGCGCTACTGATGATTGTTTGCCACCAGGGAATTACCCTGCCACCGCGCTGCAGGGTATCAAAAGCTTATTGTCATTCTGGATGCTGCGTCGGTTGTTCCGAGCCCTTCGCTTGCAATTCTATGCCCTTCGTTTGTCATTCTGAACGAAGTGAAGAATCTCCATCATTCGCTCAGGACGGGCTCCGCGAAGAATCCCATAGAAGCAATGAGTTGAGAATGGAGGTTCTTCGGCGGGAACCTCAGACATGATGATACAGTTTCCCCGGGGCGGAGGAATCACATTCATCGCCATAGCAGAGCCCGGGGTATTCTGCCGTACTTTTATAAACACCCATGGACTTCTTATACGACCAGCTGGATGATTTGAAGGGGAAAGACCTGTACCGGTCACTGAAGGAAGTTCAAGGTCCCCAGGGGACCTCCATCACCATTGACGGCCGGAAGGCGCTGCAATTTTCCTCAAACGATTACCTCGGGCTGGCCAATCATCCCCGACTGAAGGCCGCGGCGAGGGAGGCGGTTGAGCATTACGGGGCCGGCGCAGGATCATCGCGCCTGGTCTGCGGAAATATCGATCTGAACCGGAAGCTCGAGGAAAAGGTCGCGCGGCTTAAGAAGAAGGACGCGGCGCTGCTGTACAGCACCGGGTACATGGCCAATCTGGGAATTATCGCCGCCCTCACCGGGGAAGGCGACCTGATTGTGAGCGACGAGTTCAATCACGCCAGCATCGTCGATGCCTGCCGCTTGAGCAAAGCGCAGGTCGGGATATACCCGCACAAGCGCATGGATGTGCTGGAACAACTGCTCACCGGCGCCGGCGGTTTCAGGAGGAGGCTCATTGTCACCGACGGGATATTCAGCATGGACGGTGATATAGCCCCGCTTCCCGACCTGGTAGCCCTGGCCGAACAGTACAATTGCATGCTGATGGTTGATGATGCTCATGCCACCGGGGCGCTGGGACCGAACGGGGGAGGCACCGGGGACCATTTCGGCCTGGCGGAAAAAATCGACATTGCCATGGGAACCTTCGGAAAGGCGCTGGGAGGATTCGGGGCTTTTGTGGCGGGCGACCGGCGCCTGCGGGAATTTCTGATTAACCGCTCGCGCCCCTTTATGTTTACCACCGGGCTTCCCCCTTCAGTGATCGCCTCGGCCGTCGCCGCCCTTGCGGTGGTGGAGGAGGAGCCGGAATTGCGGGCGCGCCTGCGGGACAACGCAAACCGCCTCAGGCAGGGGATTACACAACTCGGCTTCACCGTGCCCGGCGGAGAGACCCAGATTATCCCGCTGCTGGTGGGCGATGCCTCCCTGACCATGCAGATGGCTGCACTGCTCCTGGAGGAGGGGGTGTTTATCCAGGGCATCAGGCCCCCTTCCGTTCCGCAGGGCACCTCCCGGTTGCGCATAACCGTCTCGGCGGCCCATTCCCCGGGTGAAGTGGCCTTCGCCCTTGAGGCGCTTGAGAAGACGGGGAGGAAGCTGGGGATTATTTGAGGAGATGTGAGAGGGGTGATGTGCGATATGCAGCGGGGATGGATGATACACGAGGCAGGATGCAGGGAGGAAAGACAAATCCGAAATCCGAAGCACAAAATCCGAAACAAGCACGAATGACCAAAATTCAAAAAAGAGCAAACAACAGACAAACTCTTGGCGGCTGAGGTTTGGAAGATTTGATATTTGGATTTTGACATTGTTTCGAATTTCGGATTTCGTGCTTCGGATTTGTAAAAATCGATCTTATTGCATTAAAAAGGTCTGCACGTATGCCTTTCTTTAAAACGCCCGATGGGGTGAAAATAAACTACCAGGTCGCGGGGAAAGGTAAACCGCTCGTCTTCCTGCACGGATGGGCCATGTGCTCCCGGGTGTGGAACTATCAGGTTGCCCACCTGGCGGGAGGCTATCAGGTAATTTGTCCGGATCTGCCGGGCCATGGGGGCTCCGGGTGCTCTCCCGGGGGGTGCGATTTTGCGTCCCTCACCCGCGACATTGCGTTTTTCATCGAAGGCCTGGGGCTGGAGCGGATGACGCTCGTCGGCTGGTCGATCGGCGCTTCCGTGGCACTCATGCTGGCGGCAGGGCATCGCCTGCTGGTTGATGCGCTGGTGCTGGTTGACGGCACCCCCAGCTTTATGGCGCGGGACGGGTTTCCCCACGGCCTGCCTCCTGCAGTGCTGAAACGGATGCTGAAGCTGGCGGATGCCGATTTCCCCCGCGCGCTTCAGGAGTTTCACGGGCTGCTGCTTTCCGTTGAGGATCAGGCGCTCCCTTCCGGAGACGAGATCCGTGATCTTTTAACCAATGAACAGTATCTCCCGCGACCGGACGACGCCCGGAGCCTGCTTGCGTCCCTTGCCCGCGAGGACCTGCGGGGCACACTCGGCGGCATCAGCATTCCGTGCTTGCTTATGCACGGGGCTCGGGATAGAATCTGCCCGCCCGGGGCGTCGGCGTATATGCAGGAGCGGCTTGCCCGCGCGGAGTTGATCATGTTTCCCGGCGCGGGACATGCGCCTTTTCTCACCCGGGCCGATGACTTCAACCACGGCCTGGCGGTATTTCTTCGTTCTCTATGATCGACAAGAAAAAAATACGGCGGTCTTTTAATGCCCATGCCGCCTCGTATGATGGATCTGCACATTTGCAGCGGCGGGTTGCCGAAGAGCTGGCCGAGCAGATCGGTCTGCTTGAGATCGCTCCCGCGGCCATATGTGATATCGGCACGGGTACCGGATACATCCCCCTCAGCATGAGCCGGCTTTTCCCGAAGGCCTCCCTCCAGGCGTGTGACCTGGCCCGGGGCATGCTTCTGGTGGCGCGGGACAAAAGCGCCGGCGGTCACGGCCGCACGCCCGGTTTTGTCAATGCCGATGCCGAATTCCTGCCCTACCGCAGCGGCAGCTTTGACCTGGTGGTTTCAAGCCTTGCCTACCAGTGGCTTGCGAACTGGCTGGCTGCCTTCCGGGAGGCTGCCCGGGTTTTGCGCGCAGGAGGCGTCTTCTGCTTTACCACCCTGGGAAGCGGCACCCTCTGTGAGCTTAAGGATTCCTACCGGCGATCCCATCATGCGCGGGGCAACGGGGCATCGCCCGCCCTGCCCGGGTTCGGCCGCGAGCAATATCTGCGCCACATGCCTGTGAACGGGTGCCTCGGTGACGTATCGGTGCAGGGGCGGCTGGAGCGGGAGTATCATGCCGACGTCAAACAACTCCTGATCGGGTTGAAATCCATTGGGGCGCAGAACGGCTCGCAGAACCGGCAGTCCGGCCTGGGCCGGCCGCAGGTGTTCCGCGGGATGATCGATATCTATGAGCGCTGTTACCGGGACCCCAGAGGCATCCCCGCCACCTATGAACTTCTTTTTGGTTTCGGCCGGAAGGAGGCACGAGAGCGCATATGAACAGCGGAGACAGGGAATATCGGCAGTCGGAACTGGAGGAATGGGACAAGCGCTACCTGTGGCATCCCTTCACCCAGATGCGTGATTACTGCAACGAGAGCCCGCTTATCATCGAGCGGGGAGAAGGCTCATTCCTGTATGACATCCACGGCAACCGGTACCTGGACGGGGTTTCTTCGCTCTGGGTAAATGTGCACGGGCACCGGCGCGAGGAGATCGACCGGGCCATCATCAGCCAGGTGCAGCGGATATCCCATTCGACGCTGCTTGGCATATCAAGCGTTCCCGCCATCCTGCTCGCGAAGAAAATGGCGGACATGGCGCCGCCGGGCCTGAGCCGGATTTTTTACTCGGATGACGGATCCACTGCGGTGGAAATCGCCCTCAAGATAGCCTTCCAGTACTGGCAGCAGCAGCGGCCGCCGCGAAAACGGAAGCATAAGTTCGTTTCACTCGATTATGCCTATCACGGAGACACCCTGGGCGCGGTGAGCGTGGGGGGCATCGACACCTTTCACCAGATCTACCGACCGCTGCTCTTCTCCGCCTTCCGCATCCCTTCCCCCTACTGTTATCGCTGCAGCCTGGACCGGAGCTATCCCTCCTGCGGCCTGGAGTGCCTGAACCGGGCGGAGGAGGTCATCAGGCAGCACCATGAGGAGGTTGCCGCGCTGATCATCGAGCCGCTGGTGCAGGGCGCGGCCGGCATGATCGTTGCCCCGCCGGGCTATCTTAAAGCGATACGCCGGTTATGCACCGCCTATGACCTGCTGCTGATTGCCGATGAAGTGGCGGTGGGATTCGGCCGGACCGGCACCATGTTTGCCTGCGAGCAGGAGGGGGTGGCGCCGGACCTGCTCTGTGTTGCCAAGGGGATTACCGGGGGATACCTGCCCCTCGCGGCGACGCTGGCCACCGAAGAAATCTATAACGCGTTTCTGGGCGAGCAGTGGGAGCTGAAGACCTTCTTTCACGGCCATTCCTACACCGGCAATCCCCTTGCCTGCAGCGCCGCCCTGGCCAGCCTTGCCATCTTCGAGCAGGACCGAACCCTGGAAATGCTTCAGCCCAAGATAGACTTGTTGCGCGAGAAGCTGCGTCAGTTCGCGGCGCTGCCCCATGTGGGAGAGGTGCGGCAGAAGGGGTTCATGGCGGGCATTGAACTGGTTGCCGACCGGGAAAGCAAACGGCCGTTTGCCCCCGAGCGGAAGACGGGCATGCGGGTCATTCAGGAAGCAAGAAAGCACGGGCTGATCATCAGGCCGCTCGGCGATGTGATTGTGATCATGCCCCCCTTGAGTATTACCCGCGATCATTTGGCAGAGCTGCTGGACATCGTGTTTAATGCCGTCAGGCAGGTTACCGGGGAACCCGCGTCATGATCCAACCGCGCCGCAGAGCCGTTTCACTGGTGGCTGCGTTCTTGTGCTTTCACCTGGCCGCCGCTTCACGGGCGCAGACGTCGGGGGAAAAAGGGGGAAGCGGAGATGCCCGGCAGGACGCCATTTGGGCGGTGCACTGGCTTAACAGCCGGCTTTCGCTGCTGATGGAGGAAGGGATGATTACCCGCATCAAGCCTTCATCGGACGGGGACGGCTATACGGTGTTTGTTTCTCCGGGCTGGCGGAACTTTCCCCTGGGAGAAAAGGAAATTTTTTTAAGGGATTTTTCCCGGGCTCGTAAATTAACCGGACACAGCCCGTATATGGTGCTCAAAATGAGCGGCGGCGAACAGATGGTTGCGGAGGTGAACAAAGAGGGCATTTTTCAATACGGTGAGGAACAATCGTTTTCACCGCGCGATCCCTGAATGAGAGTGGCTGGTGTGACCCAGGGCATATTCATTACCGGAACCGATACCGGCGTGGGAAAAACCCTCTTTGCCGGCGGTCTGGCGGCGCGCCTCGGCAGCGGCGGCAGGCGCGTCGGTGTGATGAAGCCGGTGGAGAGCGGATGCCGACGCACCGGGCGGGGCCTGCACCCGGCTGACGCGCTCTTTTTAAAGAAGATGGCGGCTTCCGCCGATCCCCTGGATGACATCGTCCCCTACCGGCTGGAGCAGCCGCTCACCCCGAGCGTGGCTGCCGCGCTTTCCGGGGTTACCGTCGATTGTGAAGTAATCAAAGAGGCGTACCGCCGGATTGCCGGCAGAAACGATCTGGTGCTGGTGGAGGGCGCGGGCGGATTGCTGGCGCCGCTCTCCGGTCCTGTGACCGGCGCGGATCTGGCGCGGCGGCTGCGGATACCCCTTATTGTAGTGGCGCGCAATGCGCTCGGCACCATCAACCACACTCTGTTGACCGTCGAACATGCCCGCAGATGCGGGCTGACCGTGCTCGGCATCATCCTCAACCACTGCAGCCCCTCCCCCGATCTGTCCGCCGCAACCAATCCCGGGATTATAGCCGAGATGTCAGGGCTGCCCCTGCTGGGTGTCATACCCTATCTTCCTCTACCCGACCGTGAGGACCCATCGTTGCTCACCGAGGTAATCGGCAGGGCAGTTCGCATGGAACTGCTGGGACTGGATGAAAAAAAGCATGACAGGAATCAGTAGGCGCTGTAACAATCTAGGTACGGGCGACCGGCCTGTCGCTCCTACAGATGGATAAATAGTATGTCAGAAATTGTTTGCTATGCTGAGACGAATATTGGTTTAAGATATCCCCCTCACCCTAACCCTCTCCACCGGTGGGGCGAGGGAATCATTTTTTTTCTCGATGTTTTTATTGGAAGAGAGAATCAAGAACCCCCTCTCCCCTCTGGGGACTGTGTCACAATGTCATTCTTCTATGTTGAAAAGCAAGTCTCTTTTTTACATG